>JAATGW010000277.1 GCA_015654495.1 Chitinophagales bacterium | reverse complement strand
GTCTTCGTCATCCCGTCATTCCGCCTTCCCGGCAGAAAAACCTATATACTAAAATCAGTCATGAAAAATTTTACAAATCTGCTTCCTCCTGGTCACTGGTTTAAATTTTCAGGTTATTTTTCACTAAAACATTAGCAGCGCATTAATAGAGAGACTACCTTCTGCCTGAATTGAGAAAGAGGAAAGAGAAAGAGCAAGAGGAAAAAACAGAAACAGAAACAGTAACAGAGAAAAACGCTAAGGAATTATATCTTCAAACGCCGGCTGTTCCCTTCTGCCTTTTGCCTACTGCCTACTGCCTCTTCCTTCATTCCAACCCAAACAACCCCTTATTCAACATCTGCAGAGTCTGCGTTTTATATTCATTCGGCAATAAAATAGAAATATTATGTGCGCTTGCGCCGTAACTAACCATGCGAACGGGTATCGATTCCAATGATGAGAAAAGTGAGGACAAAACTTCCCTGGTTTGTACAATCTGATTTCCCACAATTGCAATGATCGACTGATCACGGATCACTTCAACTTCTCCAAAAGGTTCCAGTTCACGTTTTATATCGGACACAGCTGCTGGATTGTCGATACTGAGCGACACTGCTACTTCAGAAGTAGTGATCATATCGATCGGAGTTTTGTATTTTTCAAATACTTCAAAAATCTTTCGGAGAAATCCGTAGGCAAGCAACATCCGGCTGCTCTTGATACGGATTACAATGATACCATCTTTTGCAGCAACAGCTTTTACACCTTTTGATCCCGCTTCTTCTACGATCAATGTTCCTTTTGCCTCCGGTTCCATCGTATTAAGCAAACGCACCGGAATTTTGAATTGCTGCGCCGGCCATATGGAAGCGGGATGCAGGATCTTAGCTCCGAAATAGGCAAGCTCGGCAGCTTCATCAAAACTAAGTTGTTCAATAGCCACTGTTTTCTTTACAACACGGGGGTCATTGTTATGCATCCCGTCGATATCCGTCCAGATTTCGCATACACTTGCCTGTATGGCTGCGGCGATCAACGAAGCGGTATAGTCGCTTCCCCCACGTTTGAGATTGTCCACTTCTCCCCTTGCATTGCGGCAGATATAACCCTGGGTAATAAATAATTTCTTTCCTGCCTGATGTTGTAAAATTTGTCTCAGCTTTACGCGTATTGAAGCAATCTGTGGTTCTTCATTCTGATCGATGCTCATAAATTCAAGCGCCGGCAGTAAGGCATGCTCAACACCTTTTTCTTCAAGGTAAACTGAAAAAAGCTTTGTGCTCATCAGTTCGCCCTGAGCAAGGATATCCTTATTCAGTGCTTCGTTAAATGAAATTTTCAGAATGATCTGCAGAAATTCAAAATGTTCGGCGATTATCCCGTTTGCTTTTGCGCGGTAAGTCTCTTCCTTCAGAAGTCCGTTTATGAATTCCTTATAATGTAGTTCCAGTTTTTCGATCTGTTGTTTCGCACTTTCCTTATCATTCTTTGCTATTGCATATCCGATCGCCACCAAAGCATTTGTTGTTCCACTCAATGCGCTAAGCACTACAATTTTCTCTTCACGGTCGCGGGTGATCAGTTGCGCCACCTGGTGCATCCGTTCCGGTTTGCCGACGGAGGTTCCGCCGAACTTCATAATTTTCATTGCAATAATTTAAGTTGGTTTCTGAAACATGTCAACGTTGAACGTTTAACGTTTAACGTTGACATGTTTGGGTCGCGAAATTATAACTTGATGTTGAATCTGGCACCTGTATTTTTTAAATCTTCCCATATAGTGTCCAGGATTGGTATGCCATTTTTTAATCTTTCTGTTTCTGCTTCTCTTTCTGGGTCGCCTGGTATCAATACTTTCTCATAACCTTCTATGGGTTTTGCCTTACGAAATCTGCTGATCCAGAGATCCATATCGGCGAGAAAATCTTTTGCGGGACGAAAAGCATCAATCCTCATAGCGCCAAAAAAATGCCCGATGCCTTTGCCAGGCTGATTTTCAGGCATGGGTACATAGGCCGGAAATGGAGGGACCCAGGGACCAAAATTTGCGCCGCTCAGAACGGCAGAGAAAATATCCACAATCGCTCCGAGTGCATACCCTTTATGACTTCCATGCTCGCGATCGCCGCCGAGAGGTAAAAGAGCTCCGCCTGTTTTAAGCGCATGTGGATCCGTCACTGATTTACCATCCTTATCCTGTATCCATCCGGCAGGTGCATCCTGGTGCTTGCGCTGCAGTATTTCAAGTTTACCATTAGCAGCAGTAGTAGTTGCCAGGTCAGCAACAAATGGCGGCTCAGTGCCGGCAGGCACAACAACGCATATCGGGTTAGTGCCGAGCATTCTTTCCGATGAAAATGTTGGCGCAACCAAAGCACTTGCGTTGGTCATCGCTATGCCGATCATATTTTTTTCAAGCGCCCGCATGGCATGAGCAGCTGCAATACCAAAATGATTGCTATGTTGAACGCTAACCCAGCCCGTGCCCACTTCTTCCGCTTTTCTAATGGCTATGTCCATGGCATATGGACCAACCACCAATCCTAAACCTGATCCGCCATCGACTACTCCGGTTGAAGGAGATTCATGAATTAACCTGATATCCGGTGTTGCATTAATGCGGCCAACTTCCCACAGTCTAACGTAACCGGATAAACGCGCAACGCCATGGGAATCGATTCCACGAAGGTCTGCTGCAATTAAAGATTCAGTTGCAGTAGCTGCATGTTCTGCACTGCAGCCCATTGCGGAAAATACATCACCTACAAATTTTTTCAGATCTGCATAAGCAATCCTGTATTCCATCCGGCAAAAATAGGATTCAACATCTAACCTTTAACAGGGAATATTGAGCAGGTGAATGAAGATCTTTCTGATCTGATAAATTCAATCCGG
This sequence comes from Chitinophagales bacterium, assembly GCA_015654495.1. Lineage (GTDB taxonomy): Bacteria > Bacteroidota > Bacteroidia > Chitinophagales > Chitinophagaceae > Pollutibacter. The sequence continues at coordinate 611 of JAATGW010000277.1, read as the reverse complement.
ATTTTGTCGACAGAAAATAGCGGATCCCCACCCGTTTTTTTCTCATGAATTTCCGCGATTTAGCGTTGCTTTCAACCTGGTTTTAAAAGATATTTGTGTGGTATAAATCCTGCTTTGCCCGGCCGGTGCTTTTTCAAATCAGGATTTTTTCATTCAGCCTCAAAGCCTTTTTGTGAGATGCAGTGTTGACACAAGAGTTCTGAACTTCGGAATTCCAGGTCAGGCGCATGCAGCACCCAAATAACGGTTGGTTGGAGGTGGGGGAGGGGAGGGCCCGCAGGGCGTCAAAACGGGCAAAAAAAGAATTGAAAAACCGAAAAAATCCTGAATCAACATCACAACAAAAACATAAAAATAAATTCCACCCTAATTTTTAGTAAATGATTATTCAGCCGCCGTCCATGTTCAACTGATTTAATCATTATGTTTAAACCATGAAGCGGCTCCTGATTTTCTTTTTGTTTATCCCTTTTACTGGCTGTGTTTTTGCTCAACTTTAGATCTCAGCCATACAACGCTGTTTTGCATTACATACTGAAAGTGAAAAGCTGCAAAGGAACATGCAAGAAAGAACAATCCGCAAAAACCTTTCCCAGATTCCTGACGCCGAT
>JAATGW010000407.1 GCA_015654495.1 Chitinophagales bacterium | reverse complement strand
TTTCGCCCTGATTTTCGTAATTGGCGTTGCAACAGGGATCATCATGGAATTTGAGTTCGAAACCAACGGGGCCACTTATTCAAAATATGTTGGTGATATTTACGGGAGCGCCCTGGCAGCTGAAGGCATTTTTGCTTTCGCGCTTGAAAGCGGATTTCTGGGGATCCTCCTGTTCGGGTGGAACCGGGTTAGCCCTAAAATTCATTTCTTATCAACCTTAATGGTTTTTCTGGGTTCACTATTCAGTGCAGTGTGGATTGTTGTTGCCAATAGCTGGCAACAGACACCTGCAGGTTTTCATATTGTGGGTGAAGGCATGCAGGCAAGGGCTGAAATCACTGATTTCTGGGCCATGGTGTTTAATCCAAGCAGCGTAGACCGGCTCTTATATGTATGGATAGGCGCATTTCTCGCCGGCGCCACTCTTGTGCTCAGCGTTAATGCATGGTATATTATAAAGAACCGTCACCTCGCAATTGCAAAACCCGCTTTTAAAATTGCACTCACCGTTGCAACCGTTTTTTCGCTTCTGCAACTATTTACCGGCCACCGGAGCGCGGGCGGTGTAGCTGTAAATCAACCCGCAAAACTGGCTGCAATGGAAGGCCACTTCGATAGCAGTAAGGTGGCCGATATGTATTTGTTTGGCTGGGTAAATAAATCAGAAAAAAAAGTAACCGGCATTGCTATTCCCGGGGGACTTAGCCTGATTATTTATTTTGATACAAAAACACCCATTCGCGGTCTGGATTCCTTCAAACCAGAAGATCGCCCCACCCAGGTGAATGCGATTTTTCAGTTCTATCATATCATGGTAGCCATTGGAGTAAGCCTGATCCTGCTGACTTTATATGCCAGCTGGATGTGGAAGAAAGGAACTTTGTTTGATAAACGGTGGCTGATGGTGATTTTCGTGTGGTCGGTATTGTTACCCCAGGTCGCCAACCAGGCAGGTTGGTTTGCGGCAGAAATGGGACGCCAGCCATGGGTGGTTTATGGATTGCTTCGCACTTCCGACGCACTCTCAAAATCGGTAAAAGCAGAACAGGTACTCATTTCACTTATTATGTTCGCGCTGGTTTACCTGATCCTGCTGATACTTTTTCTTTATCTCCTGAATAAAAAAATCAGGCATGGCCCGGTTATGAGCAAAGCGTTTGATGACGAGCCCAGCGAACCCTATAGTATGAGAGAAAACCCGATCATGAATAAGTGACTGTATTATTAATTCAGAATAAGAATTCAATTAATTCATATGTTCCTTGGAATGGATTATTCAACATGGTGGTTCCTTGTTTTCGGGGGTTTGATCAGCGGTTATGCCATACTCGATGGTTTTGACCTTGGTGCCGGCGCACTGCACCTGTTTCTGAAAAAGGAGAACAGCCGTCGCATCGCGCTGAATGCAATTGGTCCGGTTTGGGATGGAAATGAAGTATGGCTGGTAATAGCAGGTGGAGCACTATTTGCAGGATTTCCTGTAGCCTATGCAGCGTTGTTTTCAGCATTCTATCTTCCGGTAATGGTGTTTCTGATTGGATTGATATGGCGTGCAGTAGCAATTGAATTCAGGAGTAAGGAACCCGGACGAATCTGGCGCCTTACCTGGGATTTTGTTTATTCATTTGCCTGCATCATTGTTTCCTTTACGCTGGGTCTGATGCTTGGCAATGTAGCATATGGAATTCCTTTGGATGAAAACAAAGAATTTTCAGGTACCCTCACCGGCTTCTTCAATATCTTTTCCATATTCGTTGCATTTACTACCGTTGCATTGTTCATGATGCATGGCGCTATATACCTGGCAATGAAAACTGAAAACAGGCTTTATACCAAACTAACGGTTCTGGCAAAGAATTTTTCCGTTTTCTTTCTCGTTGCTTTCGGCATTACCACCTTGTATACGCTTCTGTATGTTCCGCATTTAACGGATAGAATCCGGAGTAACCCTGTGTATTTTATTTTTCCGTTGATCATGTTCCTCGCAATTGCCAATATTCCACGCCAGTTGAAGAAGGGCAAATACAGGTATGCATTTATCAGTTCGGGCATTACCATTGCTTCTTTATTAATTGCGGTAGCGGTGGAACTCTTTCCCAACCTGCTTTATGCCAGTAACAATCCAGCAAACAGCATCACTGTTGCCAACGGCGCATCTTCAACAAAAACACTGGGCTTACTTCTTGTGATCGCTTTAATCGGAACACCGTTGGTGGCAACCTACACCGGATTTGTTTTCTGGACCTTTAAAGGAAAAGTGAAACTGGACGAAAACAGTTATTGAGATTTTTAAAGTAGTATCATGTTAACCGTGATCTCAACGGCCCCGACTGCTGTTCATGATTCAGGGTCTGAAATTTTCTATGTCACCTGGGTCATTTAAATTCTTTTTTTGAACTACAGAGGCATATAGGTCACATAGAATGTCTGAAATCTTTGATATTCTGCTTCATCTGTTTCGCCAGACTCCAGACTCCTGACTCAAGACTGCCTATTCCAGACTGCGCACAAAATAGCTATCGTGCAAAAAATAAAAACATGAGCTCCGGCCGCTCATGTTTTTATATTTAATGAATTTGTCTCCTTTCTGATTATTAGTCCTTTCTGATTTTTTTCCTTTCTTACTGTTGAGTACCAATTTCAGTTATCCATGCTGCTACAAATTTTCTTGCCGGTTCAACCACTTCCTTTCCTGCCCTGAAAGCCATCTTCCATCTGTTGCTTTTACGTTCATAGGCCGGATTTACAAAATACGCTGTTCCATTCTTAACTGTCAGTTCCGCGCTAAAATAAATATCCTTTGTTTCATTCATAAATTCATCCAGTCTCTTCTTAATATAAAATCTTGCATCGGTCGGATATTTTTTCTCCCATTCTACAAGTTGTGCCTGATAAGAAGCTTCAATATTTTTCATCATCCCATCATAATTTTTTGCGTAATTGGCCAATTGCTTATTGTTTGGATCTTCTGCTTCTTTCAGTTGTTTCTTTGCACTTTCAAGTACGTTCTGAAAAATCGGTTTCAGATTTGCATCTGCAGTTTTTAACGACTCTTCAGTGTCAGCTATGCTTTTCTTATAGGCTGCAATGAGTGAAGAGCGCATTTCATCAGGTGTTTGCATTACAGGGCGCTCAGGCTTGTGACCATTTTTCATTTCTGTGTAGTTTTTCAGAAAATCAGCACCTGTTGTAAACTTCTTTGTGTAGTTCAGTAAATCCAAAGCAACTGCTCCACGGTCGCCCTTTGCAATATTTTTGAAATTTTTCAGTCCGTAAGCATCCAGACTTCCACCAAGGATACTGCCGGTAATTTTCTCATCTGCTGAACTTTTATTGATTCCGAGCTGGGTTAAAAAATCACCCGCCATCTGCCTGATGGAAAAAGAGAAAAGAAAAAGACTTACAATCACGAGTATAAATGTGACGACACATATCCTGATTGTTATGAGCTGCGATTTTAATGATTTCTGTTTCATATACCTGTCTGTTATTTTTCTGTTGATGACTCAAAGTTGCATCAACATTGTTCGCAGGTAAAGAGCTTGCTGAATGAACTGTATTAATTGGGGATGAATTGAAAAATAAGGGAGAAAAATAACCTTGTACAGGTGAAAATAACAGTTGGCATTTGCACGTAAAACCGGAGCTTTCGCTGGTATCGGTCATCTTCAGGTATCTGATACCTGGGTCGAAGACGAGTATTTTTTCAGGAAAAAAGCCAGCTCATCTTTCTGAATAGGTTTAAGGAGGTATTCTTTTTCGCCAAGATTGAAAGATTTTACCGCTGTTTCATCATAAGATGTTGTGAACACTACCGGACATTTGATTTCAACCCTTCTGAAAATCTCAAAACTTTGCCCATCTGATAGTTCAATATCCATCAGGATCAGATCAGGATGTTCATTGTTTTTCAACCAGCCAGTGGTCGATACAATACTATCGGTTACTGCTGCAATTTCCAGCCCGGGATCGATACTTAAAAGCATCCTTGTTAATTTTTTAACAGCCAGTTCTTCATCCTCAACAATTAAAATTCTCATAAGCTTAGGAGGTGAGTTTATTTTTAGTACCTGCATTCAGTGTTCTGGATGCAGAAGTCTCATTATTACTATTCCAGATCAAAGGCAGTACTACGGTAAAATTTTTTTCGTCTTCAATCACATGAAAGCCATCCTGGTGTAATAATTCATATTTGGCTTTTATATTTTCCAATCCGATTTTATTACCCTGCGCTTTTACGGTCCGCCGCTGAAGATTATTATTTACAACGAGCCGGTTCCCCGCTGTTGTAAAAATATCAATCACCAATGGTTTGTTTTTAGAGAGGGCATTGTGCTTCACTGCATTTTCCACCAGCAATTGAAGAGTGAGTGATGGAAGCAGGTAAGGTGTATACATTTTATCTATCTCCATATTTAGCTGTACTGCCTCGCCATGCCGGGTTTGCAGCAGGCGGAAATAGGATTCAATAAATTTTATTTCATCCTGCACGGTACTGAGTTCGTTCTGATTATTCCTCAAAAGATACCTGTACACTTTACTCAGTTCATTCAGAAAATGTTCCGCTTTTTCTTTGTCCTCACTGATAAGAGAGGATAGTGTGTTAAAACAATTGAACAGAAAATGCGGATTTACCTGGCTTTTGAGTGCATCAAATTCCTGAAACACGGATAGTTCCTGCATCACCCGCTTATCCTCTACTGTTTCCTTGTATTTGCCAAGCGCATAGTCAGCTTCATACAATGTTTCAAAAACAAGAATGATAGAAAATCCGACAAATAATCCTTGCTTGAGATCCGTCTGGTTTAGTTCATAGCCAAGGATATGCAGAAAATCATAAAAATAATTGATCAGCAGAACTGATGCCGACATAACCGGAATAATACAAAGTGAGCAGATCAGGATTCTTATCCTGGTTTGCTCCAGTTTCGGATAACGGTATTTTATCCAGTTCCCGATAATAAGATGAACGCGCCAGAAGCCAAGGCACAAAATAATTATCAGCGGGTATGAAATCAGCCAGACATTGATATCCCGAAAAATCCTTTCATCATACAGAATATAATTTGCCAGAAATGCCACAACCGGCATTGCGTATACAAATGAATAGATCTGGAGGCGTGTTGGCTTTGACCATTCCTTCATCATAGCACCTCCTTTTTTGATGTGATTAATGGAATTGATATTATTCTGATTGCTCCTTCATCCCTGATTTGAAGTTCCTGCTGACCAAAGGCCTTATATTTCTTTACCAGCAGATCCAATCCGGAATCAAAGTCAAGATTTTCAGTAAGCATTTTGGGCTTTACCGTATTGCTGATAAAAAGGATATCATTGTTCTCTGAGTAAATCCTGAATACAAGGGGTTCTTTTTTACTAAAGGCATTAAGGCTGTATGCATTTTCAACAATGGTCTGGAGTGCCAGCGGTGGAATTGTTTTTATAAGCAGTTCGTCCGGTATTGAAATCTCCAAACAGATGCTATCGCCGTATCTTGCCTTCAACAAATGAAAGTAGGATCGTAGAAATTCCATCTCATCTATTAAAGGCACCAGGTGATCCCCATCATTTCGAAGCATGTATCTGTACACTTTGCTCATCTCATTAAGAAATTCTTCAGCTTCATCTTCATTTTCAGAAATAAGACTTGAAAGAGAATTGAGACTGTTAAAAAGAAAATGCGGATTCACCTGACTTTTCAGGCCCTGCATCTGACCCTGCTGATAATAATGCTGAAGCTGATGGGTTTCATCCAGCTTCAGCTTCCATTTTTCAAATCTTGAGATGCCTTCCATAAGAAATGTAAGGAAGATATTAATGATTGCCTGACCAATGAAAGCCCATATAAAAGCATCCCCGATATCCTGGTTTTCAATAAGGTTTGTAATAATGAAAAGATGAAACAATAAAAAAAGATAGAGCCCTGAAATCAGCAGAAATATGATGATCATCGCTGTCATGCGCACATTATCCTGCAATTCATTGCTGAATCTGTTTTTTAGAAGAACACCTACAGCACTACAGATCGCAAAATTCACTGAGAAAAGAACCGCAGTTATCAAGGTTGCCTTTACAAAAAACCCGGAAAGAATAAAATAAGAAGGTCCGAGTATTACGCTGTTGAGCAGAATTGTATAAGGTACAATAATGATGGCAAGAACAAGGTGGTCCTTACTGTTGTATTTTGGAAGTACCAGCGGCATTTTATAAGATTATCCTCATTTCTTTTTCTGATTAAACCATTTAATCGTGTACATCAACCTGCAAAAGCATCGAAATAAATCTGTTATCAGGAACAAATTCGACTCTCGCTCTCAGGTTCGCAGCGCGCTTATAAATATCTTTCAGGTGCGAACAATTATATTCTAACAGGGATTCGTCCGGGTTCTTCAGAGCCTGCATTTTCATAAGTAAAATCTTCCCTTCCAGGTCAAGGCTTATGCTGACTTTTTTTGCTTTGAAACTATGCACCATACAATTCATGGCATCTTTGAAAATAAAAAACAGTTCCTGGCGCTGCAGCATGTCCAACCTGATTTTGTTCAGCCCTGGATCCATCTGTAATTCAATCGGAAGGTCATATTCCTTTTCATAGCCCTCTGCAAATTCCTGCATACGCAAGAGCATTTTCTCCATGCTGTCGTTCTCAGGATCGATACTCCACAACATGTCTTCCATATTGTACATCATCTGCCTGCTCTTGTCGTTGATCTGATCAATATATTCTTTGGATTTTTCAAGATCCTTGTCAGCCTTCAGTCGGGCAATTTCGCTGAGTATGGTAATATTGTTGAGTGTTTTGGTAACTTCTTCATGAAGATGATCTGCGATTGAACTTCGCATCTGTTGTATAGCCGCCTTTCTTTTCATCCGTTCACGATCATACCAGTAAAGCAGCAAGGCGCAGAGTAATACAATGAGACTATAAAACCACCAGGACTGGTAAAATGGTCTTTGTATTGTAAAATCAAAACGGGTGACTGAATTATCGGAAGCACCCTCTGCATTTTCGCTTTTTACAAGAAATGAATATGATCCCGGGGGCAGGTAGGAATAAGTTGCCTGGTAATGATCATCGGCCATTTGCCATTCCTGATCCATTCCCTCCAGCTTGTATTTTACATCGATATAAGCAGTTCCGTAGGTAAGGGAAGAAAACTCAAAAACCATCGAGTTATTATGGTGTGCAAACTCAACATTGCGAAGCTTCACCAATGAATCCACCAGCAGGGATTTGTTGTGTAGTTTGATATCCGTTATTCTGATTTCAGGAAATGAATTATTGATATCAATCCTGGAAGGATCAAAAACCACAAACTGATCGCTGCTTCCAAACATCAACCTGCCATCCGGCAAAACCCGCGAAGCTGATAAGGTAAAATTCTCATTGTCGATTCCATCTTTTTTTGTAAACCAGACAAACATATCGTTCAGGATATTGTATCGGAAGAGCCCACCGGTAGTGGAGATCCATATATAACCGGAGCGGTCTTTTGCAGTAGCTGTTATAAAAACCGACAGATCATGAAAATTGTGGACTTCGATTAATTTATCCTGATCCGTTTTGTACAAAAGGATATAAGTAGCTGTCGTAATAAGAAAAGTATTCTTGTCATATTGTAGTACAGATGACACTCCCGGCTCAGGAAGTTTTTTCCAGTCATCCGCATCCTGGCAAAAATGTGTAATCAGGCTGTCTGTATTTGTGTCAATAACATAAACTCCTTTAGAACTTGTACCTACCCAAATCCGGTCGCTCGAATCGAGGTAAATCTGATTCACCAATTCTTTGGGAATGGCTGCTACTCTTTTTACACTATCTATCTTTTTATCCCTTTGGCCCTGTGCCGTCCATTTGAATACTCCCCCATGCTGGATGCCAAGCCAAAGGTTTCCACGCTTGTCTTCCACAATTTGCCTGATCGTGGAATTAGCAACCGGATTCGGACGGTAGTATTTATATGTCCTGTCGTTTTCATTGACTTTATAAATGCCGGGCTGGGCACTCATCCAGAAATAACCAGGTTCGACAGAAGGCGACATACTCCATACAGAAGGCGGATTCCTGAAGTCAATATTTTTAATACTCAATGGAATTTCATTAAAATCCCTGTCGTACTCGTATAAACCGTCGCCCCAGGCACCCGCAATAATGGATCCCCCACGTACAGGCATAAACGACATTATACTGCCGGCGCCATTCTTACCTGAGATGCGGTTGACATGTGTGATGTTCAGAAAATATTCATTACCCGGATTGAACCTGTGTACACCCCCGCTTTCAGTCCCCACCCAGATATTTTTCTGTTTATCTTCAAACAAACACTGGATAGCATCATACGTGATGCTGCGTTCATTTTTATAGCCGTTTTCAACATTTACAAACTCGTTGGTTTTGTCATCATAGCGTGCGAAAACCCTTGTACCACGCACCCAAACAGAACTATCACTTTGCTCAAAAAATCCCTTTAGTTCATAATAAGATTTCAGCGCATTGAAGAAACTGTATTTGTTAAGTATCCATTTTTTTTGCTTCAGATCGTAACAGAACAGATACGGATAACCAGGCCCCCAGCTGTCAAACCATATCCTGTTTTTTTTATCAAAGAAAATATTGGCAGGGTGCATGCCATCAACTTTTTCATCAAGAATCTCGAGGCCTGGTTCATGATCGCCCCGGTAATTCATTTTTCCGGTTGTTCTGTTATATACCACCATATCACCGCCTTGCAATGCGATCCAGTAGTAGGGTGTGCCTCTTTGGTGTTTGAAATCCGCAGGATTTTCCCCGGGCCTGAGTCTGAATCGGGTTGCTGCAGAGGAAAAGGTGTTGGTGAGCGTGTCCAGCATTAAAATTTCACCCCCGCCCAATAAAAGGAAAAGATTTCCGGAATCATCTTTTGTAAGCCTCGATACAGGAGTCTTTTTTGAAATTTCATGTACAGGTTTTACTGAAGATTCTGTGAAACTAAATTTGCTTGTACTGAATTTACCAACGCGGGTGTCACTGAATAAAATCCATAATTCATTCCTGTCGTTCATCAGTAACTGGGAAATCATGTTTGAAGGAAGAGAACTGCTATCCTCTTTAATGGATCTGAATGTTTTGAAGCGAATGCCATCATAGCGCTGCAGCCCCCCAAACGTACCAAACCAGATATATCCGTTTTCATCCTGAACAACAGAATGGATATTATTATTAAGCAAACCGTTAGCCGACGTGATATGGGAAAATGAAAAATTGCCCGGCTTTTGCGCCAGGCTTTTCACTGTTATCAGCAATACCAAAACAGTGCAGAATACTCTTATAGAACGAGCCAAATTTCTGATCATCAAAATTAACGATCCCATACGGTTAGGCGGTCCAGCCTATGCAGCCGAAAATACAGTTCATACGCGGTTTTACTCAATTCATACATCAATAGCCCACCACTTTATCGATATTGGAGGACAAATCCTGCTGTTCAAAAGCCAAAACATACCGGATGATCCTTGTATCCGGAAAGCTATTAAACAACTACAAGCCATACGCCATTTCACGATATAGCCGAAGTACCCAGACTGTCAATCACCTGAAGCAAGGCAGTTTTATTTCGTTTTACCCAACGCCTGAATGGCTGCATTCCCGGATTCAGACCATAACTCTCAATGAGGTCTCTTTGCCTTGAACGAATAAATATTCGCTGCACATCAAACATATCAGCATGTTCAACAGTTCCGCCGATACTCACAAATTCTGCATTGGACATGTTCCGGTAGCAAATGCTTTTCTTAAGCATTTCTGAAAGGATAGAACCATAAGTTGTACAAGACTGCTCGTCGCCGACAATCCCAACCGTACGGCCAATATATTGCTTTGGAAACCGAAAGATCATTTCAACCAGGGGACCTGCATCATTGACAGAAGCCATTGAAAGGGCTGTTCTTCCCTGAGGGAAACCGAAATACAATTCGCCGGTTTCGCTGATCCTGAATGTTTCTTTGCTGAGAAAATTTTCATAATAGAAAGCAGGCTGCACATAAGTGGCAGGTAAACCTGCCAATCTGCAATACTGTTCCAGCGCGGCTTTCATATCAAATGAGGGGACCCTGAAAACACCATTGCTTATTGCATGGTATCCAGGTTGAGTTTCAAGAACAAGGTGAGCAGTCTTTGCTTTTCTTGCTGCATCAATAATGCACTTGCCACGTTGAAACTCTTCCGCGCCATATTCTCCGTCACTTGTTGACCCAAATACTGCATCTGCTCCTTCAAAAGCAGTTGCCAGATTTTCAGTATTCCATTCGTTTACTATTGCTACCTCACTTACTGCAAAACCAATATTTGCATTCAGGTCTTCAACCGGCTCAGAACATACGATTCTAATATCAAACCTGCCATTTTGCTGTAAAGTCTTCGCTACAACACCCGAAATGCCCTTCCTACCTGTCACCGCAATTAGTTTCTTCTTTTTCATAATCCTTCCTTTTTTTCAATTCATTTCCAGAGCTATGTTAACCGTAAATTATCATTTGTATCACTATCGGCTATCT
>JAATGW010000235.1 GCA_015654495.1 Chitinophagales bacterium | reverse complement strand
GTCAGCTTTGATTTCTGTGCGCCCGAGTACTCTCCTGACTGTCATGGGTAACTGCAATTCCACTACATCGCCTTTCTTCCATATTTTGTCAACTACAGCATATCCATTTTCTTCGCGATAGGCTGTTTTTTTGCCATTCACCAGCAACACAATTTCTTCGCTAAGTTTATCCCTGAAATAATACAGGTCGCCGGGAGCGGCACTGTTTTTAACCCAGCCCGGTATGCGGAAATGCAGACCTGCGGAAGATTTTCCTGCAGCCAGGATGTTCAGCTTTACATTTCCTTCCCAGGGATAGTTTGTTTCGAGTTTGAGTCTGATGGTATTTTTTTCCAGCGGAATTTCTGTTTCGCTCCCGATAAAGAGATTTACCCAGATATCTTTTTTACCAGCCGCATAAACATAGTTCCCAAGGGATGCCACCATCCTTGCGATATTCGCGGGGCAGCATGCGGTGCCAAACCATTCGCGGCGAAAATGTCTTCCTGTTGAAGCGAGAGGATTGCCATAAAAAAAGCGATCGCCGCTTAAACTCAAACCATCCAGGGCAGCATTGTATAAGCTTTTTTCCAGTACGTCAATATATTCGGCAGAGCCCGTAAGCGCATTCATCCGTTGATTCCAGAAAACCATTCCGACTGATGCACATGTTTCGCAGTAGGCCTGCTCGTTAGGTAAATCAAAATCTGTCGTGAATCCTTCATTGCTTCCTGCAGAACCAATTCCACCGGTTATATACATGTTCCGGAAAACCACATCTTCCCATACCCGGCGCATGGCTTTCAGATAATCGGCATCGCCCGTGTGCGCGGCCACATCTGCCGCCCCTGTATACATATACATTGCGCGCACCGCGTGGCCGGTGATCTCACTTTGTTGTTTTACAGGCACCACATCCTGCGCATAGGCAGTATCCTTCCATTCAGTCCAGGTATAACCATAAGCAAGTTTTTTTCCGCGTTCTGATAAAAGCCAGTCCGCCAGTTTGAGGTATTTTTCCTGGTTGGTTGCATTATAAAGTTTTACCAAAGCAAGTTCAAGTTCCTGATGACCGGTCACCCAATGGCGTTTGCCTGGTCCGAAAAGAGAATCAAAATGATCAGCCCAGCGAATACAAACATCAAGGAATTTTCTTTCACCTGTTGCATCATACCAGGCAACTGCCGCTTCAATCATATGGCCGCCATTGTAGTCCTCATGCATACTCATATCGGTCCATCGTTTGTCGAATTCACCAAGAGTAAAATAAGTGTTGAGATAGCCATCCGGTAGTTGTGCAGCGGCAACTTTATCAATCCACTCCCGACCTTTATTCAGAATTGCAGTGTCGGGATGATTCTTCAGGGAATAGGCCATTGCTTCCAATGCTTTGAATACATCGGAGTCATCATAAAAAATGCCTTCATGTTTCTCACCCTGGTTACGCGCAACTTTTTCGAAATTGCGGATACGTGGCGTTTTTACTTCGGTCTGGTAGATACAGGCCGCCAATGTTGCAGTTGCCACTTTGTCCATCTTCGGCTTCCAGAATTCGTCGGTGATTTTTACTTTAGAAAAATTCACCGGCTCAAAATACATGGTTTGCTGCGCGAACAGTTGCTGCATGGCAAGCAGGGCAACTGTGAGTAGGCGAAATTTCATTTAGTGTATAGTTAATAGTTAATAGTGTAAAGGGGTTTTAAGTTCTACGTTATACGTTTTAGGTAATACGGAAGAAACTTATAACGTAGAACGTATAACGTAAAACGTTTTAGGTAATACGGAAGAAACTTATAACGTAAAACGTTTTAGGTAATACGGAAGAAACGTATAACGTAGAACGTATAACGTAAAACGTTAAAGCACCTGAAATCCATAGGCATAGGGATCATCATCCTTATCTATCGAAATGGTATTATATCCGTAGATCTTTGCCCAGCCTTCAATAGATGGCCTGATCGCCGGCATTCCCCGCATTTCCAGTTCTTCTTCGATACGGCCTTTGAAAATACTGCCGATAATACTCTCATGTACAAACACATCTCCTTTTCTAAGTTTTCCCTGGTTATACCATTGCGCCATTCTTGCGCTCGTTCCCGTTCCGCAGGGTGACCGGTCAATGGCTTTATCACCATAAAATACAGCATTTCTTGCGCTTGAAGCCGGATTCATCACGGCTCCTGTCCATAATACATGTGAGCATCCATTGATGGTTGGGTTCTCAGGATGTATGAACTGATGTTCTTCGTTTAGTGTTTGCCGTATGCTTCGCGCCCAGCTGATCAGCTTGTCGGCCGGGTACTGCTCAAGCCCTTTAAAATTTTTCTGTACATCAACAATTGCATAAAAATTTCCGCCATAGGATACGTCCACCTGCAGCATTCCCAGTTCCGGGCATTTTACTTTCAATCCTTCCACTACCAGAAAGGATGGCACGTTGGTAAGGCGAACCCAGCTGACTTTATCGCCCTTCATTTCATATTGAATATTTACCAGTCCGGCAGGCGCTTCCATTTTTATAAACCCCGGACGTTTAGGTTTTATCAGTCCTTTTTCAACCGCAATCGTAATCGTTCCGATCGTACCATGTCCGCACATCGGCAAACAACCACTCGTTTCAATAAAAAGAACTGCAACATCATTTTCGGGATCATGGGGTGGATATAGAATGCTTCCGCTCATCATATCATGACCCCGCGGTTCAAACATCAGTCCTTTCCTGATCCAGTCGTATTCTGCCAGAAAGTGCTGACGCTTCTCACTCATATTCTTCCCCGCCAGTGCAGGTCCGCCGGCATAAACCAGCCGAACCGGATTTCCACAGGTATGCGCATCAATACAATGAAACACAGCGCCTGAAAGATCCCCGGATTTCCGGGCATCTGCTGATATGGCAGCTGTGGTTATAGGATTATTTTTTGTCATATAAAACGGTATTGAAACGGGATGGAATTCCCGGATTTAATTTTTTACTTTTGTTGTTTCAACGATTCTCCATTTTTCTTTTATGGAAACCTACGGGAAAATATTACTAATCGCAATGCCCTTTTTCCTGGGCCTGGTTCTGCTTGAAAAATTATATGGTGTTGTCAAAGGCAGGGATACTGTCCGGAACATGGATATGATCTCCAGCCTCGGTTCAGGTATAACAAATGCCACCAAGGATGTACTTGGTCTGACCGTTGCCATCATCAGTTATAAATGGATGGTGGAACATCTTGCTCTTGTTCATGTTCCTGGTACTGTTCTTACGTTTATCATTGCTTTTCTGGTGCTTGATTTTGCGGGATATTGGGTGCATCGTGTGGCACATGAATATAATTTCTTCTGGAACAATCATATCATCCATCATAGCAGCGAAGAATTCAATCTCGCTTGCGCATTGCGACAAAGTATTTCCGTTTTCTTCCGCATTTTCACGTTTCTCCTGTTGCCTGCCGCATTGCTGGGTGTGCCGGAAATAGTGATTGTAGTTGTTGCTCCCTTACACCTTTTTGCACAATTCTGGTACCACACACAGCATATCGGTAAGATGGGTTTTCTTGAAAAAATTATTGTGACTCCATCGCATCATCGTGTTCACCACGCCATCAATCCAATCTATCTCGATAAAAATTATTCACAGATTTTTATTTTCTGGGACAAACTTTTTGGCAGTTTCCAGGAAGAATTGCCTGATGTAAAACCGGTATATGGAATTACGCGTCCGGTACAAACCTGGAATCCGATCAAAATAAATTTCCAGCACGTACTGCTACTGATCAAAGATGCGCTGAGAACCCAAAGCTGGAAAGATAAATTCCGTATCTGGATGATGCCCACGGGTTGGCGCCCTGCTGATGTTGCTGAAAAATATCCGGTTAAAAAGATCGGCGATGTTTTCAATTTTGATAAGTACAATCCGCGTGCAAGTAAGGGCCTGCATATCTGGGCCTGGTTCCAGCTGCTGGTCATACTTGGTTTTGTGAGTTATTTCTTCGCCAATATCGCCGCTATAGGTTCACCACAGATATTTTATTACGGCGCTTTTGTTTTTCTGAGTGTCTATGCATTAACGGACCTGATGGACCGCAATACCTACGCCATTGCCTGGGAAACCGCAAAAAATATTTTCGGTTATTATCTATTACAACAATCGGGCGACTGGTTTGGTGCAGGCAGGTATGGTCAGGTATTTATCGTTATCCTTCAGACCTACTTTATCCTTTCAACCTGTATCACTCTATACTTCGTATTCCGGCATTACCAGGAAGATCATTCTCATGTTCCTGAAACTGCGCTCTGACTTTCAAAGAACTTATTTATTTGCTTCTGCAATATACCTGTCGACCATTTTGTTCAGGATATTCATTGTAACTGTACCTTCTGACAAAACCAGGTCGTGAAACTTTCTCACATCAAATTTTTCACCGAGTGCGAGTTCTGCTTTTTTACGCAAAGCTTTTATAGTTAGCTCTCCTGTTTTATAAGCAAGCGCCTGCCCCGGCCAGGATATATACCTGTTCACTTCCGTATTGACTTCATGAATCGATAAAGCAGTGTTTTCTGATAAATAATCAACAGCCTGCTGACGGGTCCAGTGTTTTGCATGAAGGCCAACGTCGATGACTAAACGACAGGCGCGCCACATGTCATAAGTGAGCTGTCCAAAACGACTGTAAGGATCTTCATAAAATCCCATCTCATAACCCAGCCATTCAGAGTACAGACCCCACCCTTCACCGAATGCAGTCACATAAAGATTTCTTCGGAATTCCGGAAGGTTGTCCCGCTCCTGGGTCAGTGCAATCTGGAGGTGATGTCCCGGAACTGCTTCATGTAAAGTAAGTGCTTCAAGCGTGTATAATGTGCGGCTGGGCAGATTATAGGTGTTCACCCAGTAATGCCCCGCGTGCTTACTGCTGATTGGAGCGCCGGAATATCTTCCTGCAGTGTAAACAGGTGCAAGAGATGCGGGTACAGGTTCAACCCCATAGGGCTGGCGTGGTAATTTCCCGAACAGCATCGGCAGTTTTTTATCCGCCTTCTTTGCGATATATGAGGCTTCTTTGAGTAAGGCTTCCGCTGTCTGGGGATAAAATCGTTTGTCGGTTCGCAGAAAAGCTATGAAATCTTTCCGGCTGCCTTTGAAGCCAGCCTGCTTCATCACCTCTTCCATCGCTTTTTGTTTGCGCTCCACTTCTTTCAATCCCGTATTATATACTTCATCGGGATTTGTTTCCAGCGTTGTGTAGTGCTTTATCCTTTCCAGATAAAATGCTGAACCCTGTGGCATATCGGAAGCGCCTACTGTAGTTCTTGTTGCGGGCAGGTATTCCTTATCAAAAAAATCGCGGATTTTTTTATAGGACATTATCACATCTTCTATCACG
The DNA here is from genome assembly GCA_015654495.1 of Chitinophagales bacterium. Lineage (GTDB taxonomy): Bacteria > Bacteroidota > Bacteroidia > Chitinophagales > Chitinophagaceae > Pollutibacter. Next base: position 4,436 of record JAATGW010000235.1, on the reverse strand, counting down.
GTTTTTCTTCCGGCTTCTGTAATGGATTTCCAATCTACGGCAGAAATTGATTCAGGCTTTTTCAGAAAAGGTTTGAAGAATGCGCTTGAATCAGCAACAGAAACGATATGCTGGTTATAAGTGCTTTCATACCCCGGAAAAATAATTTTTGGCTGACTGATTCCCTCTTTTAATCCGCGACGCATCAGCAACAAATGTTCATCGACATAGCGTGGAATATCCTGTAGCTTTTTCAGATACTCTTCGTATTCTTTTTTTGTACTGTAAGACGATGAACCCATTTGTGGCAGGTAGGAGTGAAAACCGCCATCAGAAAGAAGCGGATTCAGAAATGACCTGTATTTCCATGTTGAAAGATCATCTTCAAAACTATAAAGCAGCAATTCATAATTGATCCTGTCAGCGAAAGAAAAGGCTGATGTATCCAGTTTTCTTAGTGAGCTATCGAGCTTATAATAGAATTTGTAATTGCGGTAGTAATCTTCTTCTCCATGCGAACCAAGTGGTCTTGAAAAACTGCTGTCTCGTTTATTTTCTGATTTATTGAATTCGTCAATTTCAGTAAGGACAAGCCTGAGCGTACTGTTTTCCGGCAACGCTTTCTGCTGGCCGACATTTTTCAATTGCAGCAACAGAAGAACTATAACGAGCAGGTTCCGGATCATTTGATTAGACTGTTTTTTGTTGGTTCATTATTTACTGTTCTGATGATACCCAGTGGATTTGCATTTTTCAATTCGTCGGGAAGTAAGGAGTCGGGCCAGCTTTGAAATGCTAGCGGCCTTGCGAACCGCTTTATGCCATCAGCACCAACCGAAGTAAAGCGTGAATCTGTAGTTGCGGGGAAAGGTCCGCCGTGTTGCATAGCCAGGCAAACTTCTACTCCGGTTGGCACACCGTTTACGATCAGCCTGCCGCAGAGATTTTTTATGGTTTCTACAAGCTCCTCATTATTCCTGATATCGTTTTCAGTTGCCATCAACGTTGCAGTGAGCTGACCCTCCAGTCCGGCAGCCACTTTCTGCATTTCTTTTTCATCCTTACAGGCGATCACCAGTGAGTAAGGGCCGAAAATTTCCTGATGCAAAACAGGGTTGCTGATAAATGTATCTGCTACTGTATGGGCAAGAGTGGCCTCGGCTTCATCAGCTGCTGCTTTTACTTCGCTTTCAGCAACAAGCTCATTGCCTTTTTGCGATAATGCAGTTTGCTTTTTTTCATGATATGCATTAGCAATTCCCTGGTGTAACATTTTACCAGGTGAAGTGCTATTGATTTTTTTTCCAAGCAGGGCGGTGAACCTGTCGAGATCGTCGCCTGCAATTCCTATAAGAAGCCCCGGATTTGTACAGAACTGACCTACACCAAGTGTGATAGAGCCGCCATACCATTCCGCCGTTTGTTCCGTATTTTTTTTCAGCTGATCAGGAAAAAGAAATACGGGATTTACACTGCTCATTTCAGCAAACACGGGAATGGGTTCCTTGCGCTGGTTGGCCCAATCAAACAATGCTTTTCCACCGGTATATGAACCGGTAAAACCAACAGCTTTTACTTTTGGATGCGTTACCAGGGTTTTACCTGTTTCTGTACCGGCGCCATATACATGAATAAATAAATCTTCAGGTAAGCCACACCGTGATATTGCTTTGTGAATCGCTTCTGCAACAATGGCCGAAGTTCCGGGATGCGCTGGGTGTGCTTTCACTATAACAGAACAACCTGCCGCAAAAGCACAGGCTGTATCACCCCCGGCAGTTGAATAGGCAAATGGAAAATTGGAAGCGCCGAAAACCACTACCGGCCCAAGGGGTACAAGCATTTTTCTTATATCGGGCTTTGGCGGATTGCGCGCATCATCAGCAGTGTCAATTATTGCTTCCAGCCAATCACCTCTTTCTGCCGCTTCACCATAGCTCCGGAGTTGAAACATCGTCCGGTTTCTTTCACTTTTCAACCGCGCTTCAGGAAGATTGGTCTCCCTCATCGCGGTAGCTATCAGGTCGTCGCCGGCAAGGTCCATTTCTTCAGCGATCGTGCGCATGAATGTGGCACGTGCTGACAAGGGTAGTTTTCGGTATTGATGAAAAGCTGTCCACGATTTTTCTATCAACCCATCAATATCTGAAATTGCTGTATCCGTAAAGTTCATCAGTCGATTTATTTTAAATTTTATTTTTCGCAGAACAGGCAAAATACGGATAATCTACCGGCTCATTTCTGAGCCTCATTCTGCCTTCCCGGAAATTTGACTACAGCGCAAGATAATCCGGCAGAACAGGTCTGTTTTTCAGTCCCTCAGCAATTATCGCCTCCACCTGTATGCGTTCGTCACCTGTTATCTGCAAACGCGGGGCGCGCACAATTTCAGAACCAATACCGGTAGCTGCAGCTGCCATTTTGATATACTGAACAAGTTTCGGATGAATATCGAGTTCCAGCAAAGGCATGAACCACCTGTAGATAGCGGTAGCTTCAGCGATCTTTCCGGCTTTAACAAGACGGTAGATAGCAACGGTTTCTTTTGGAAATGCATCAACCAGCCCTGCAACCCAGCCATCAGCACCAAGACATAATTCTTCCATCGCAACCGTATCAACTCCGCAAAGTATTTTAAATCGATCTCCAAATCGGTTACGCATCCTCGTCACATTCGTAACATCGCGTGTTGATTCCTTGATAGCGTTGATATTTTCTTTTTCTGCCAGTTCTGCAAACATATCCGGCGTCACTTCAATTTTATAATCAACCGGGTTGTTATAAATCATTACAGGCAGGGTAGTTTTATCTGCGATCATTTTAAACCATGCAATGGTTTCACCGGCATCCGATTTATATCTCATCGGCGGCAGGGCCATAATTCCATCAACACCCCATTCGTTTGCAAGTTCCACCTGACGCAATGCCTCGCGACCTGAGCTTTCAGCAATATTCAATACAACAGGTTTTTTCCCGGCCAGCTTTTTTAATGAATATTCCACCAGCTGCTTTTTCTCTTCGGTTTGGAGTGTGCTCGCTTCGCCAAGGGTGCCGCCAAGGATAATTCCATCAACACCAGCTTCAACCTGAGCATCCAGATTTTTTCCGAATAAGGTCAGATCAGGTTTGTCATCAGCAGTAAATGGAGTTAGGAGTGCCGGGAATACACCTTGCCAGGAAAATTTCATAAACTTTTTGGCAAACTTATGCAGGATGTGATAACAGTTGAGGTCAATTTTTAATCAATTTTGGTACTATATTAGCCTGTTTTTACGAATATTGATTGATGTTTGATTAATTTAGTATTGATGAGGATAATCCCGTTTCACATCCCGAAAAATTCACCGGAAGCGTTCCGCATCCAGGAAGATTCGCCGCCAAGATTATATGATCACTTGCATCAGCATCCGGAAATCCAGATAACTGCTATTCTGGAAAGTGAAGGAACCGTTCTCGCCGGTGATTATATCGGAAGATTCCGTCAGGGTGATGTTTTTGTTACAGGTAGTAATCTTCCGCACGTATTCCGTAACGATAAAGAATTTGGATCCAATGGACAGCATGCAAGAACGATTTCCGTTTATTTTGATGAGCACATGCTCGGCGGTGTTTTCTGGAATCTGCCTGAAACAAGGCTGATACTTGAAGTTCTTAAAAACCCACAGCAGGCAATTCAGATAAAGGGTGCAAAAGCTGCAATGATCATATCGCAATTGCGGCAACTCAATCAAAGTACAGGGCTCGACAGGCTGATCCATTTTCTGTCGATCCTGAAACATTTTGAAAATGATATTGATCTGCAATCCCTATCGGGAGACGTAAGAAGAAAGCACCGGAAGTCTTATGATAGTGATCGAATCAATAAAGTACTTGAATTCACTTTCTCAGCATTTCACCGGCAGATCAGACTTGAAGAAGTTGCGGCTATTGCCAATCTTTCGGTGATCGCATTCTGCAAATATTTCAGGACCCGAACAGGCAAAACTTATTTTTCTTTTCTGTCAGAACTCAGAGTTCATCATGCACAAAAATTATTGTTTGATAAATCAGATGGAATTGCGGGTATTGCCTATCAATCGGGTTTTAATAATCTATCTCATTTTAACAGAATATTCAAAAAGATTACAGGCTATACGCCCACTGAATATCGAATGCTGCAGAGTCCTGAAATTTTATCGTGAATGATTTGGTTGTTTGACAGGCAGTAGGCAGAAGGCAGTAGGCAGTAGTGAACAGCCGGTGTTTGGAGATTGAGTGCCTAAGCATTTTTATCTGTTTCTGTACCTCTTCCTCTTTCTCTAGCTCTTGCTCTTTCTCAATTCAGGCAGAAGGCAGTAGGCAGAAGTGAACAGCCGGCGTTTGGAGATTTGATGCATAAGCGTTATTGGCTACTTCTGATACTGTTTCTGTTACTGTTTCTCGCTTCTTTCTCTTGCTCTTGCTCTTTCTCTGCAGGC
>JAATGW010000187.1 GCA_015654495.1 Chitinophagales bacterium | reverse complement strand
TGGTATTTTGCATTTACCTGACCGTATGTGGTCAAGCTGGCAAAAAGAGCGAGTGTTATAATAGCGACTCCTTTCATAATTTGAAAAACCTGAATTCCCTTGCTGCTTGCTTAGAATTTTAATGTGCTTTATCTATTACAAAAAACGGGCGGATAAGTAACCTGCAGGGTAGCTGGTGGATGATTGTCGGGGGGTTAGGGACTGATTATCAATAACAAAAACCAGCATATTTGGCTCTAAAAATTTTCAGCTCCCGTCACAGAGACCTAATGCCAATTAAATTTACCGTTTTATTTCGTGGCGAACCAACAATTACCGCGAAATTTCGTGGTGATCATGGAGACGTGAACAAGCAGAAAACCCGTCAATTTGTTGTCTCCAATTATGCGGACATCGGAGCAAAGCCAAAACCCGCTGTTCGATAACTGGAGAACGACAACAGTTTTTATATTGATCTGAAATAGTCAATGCACATGCCTGATTCCCTTCTTTACAAATACATAATTGATTGGCAACGCGGCAATAAATCCTGCGCCTAATCCCAGCAACATGCCTTTCCAGAACAACCAATCGGTAAGATGCGCATCCATTACACCAGGTGTATTAAACTGTACTGCTATTTCAACGGCTTCCATTACAGCAATACTTAATCCTTCAGCAATAAGAACCTGTTTGAGCGCAGCCCGAAACTGAAAACCAGCGCGTAGTAGTGGAAGCATCCCTAACAGCAATCCAAAAAACCAGCCCAATGCCAATGCCAGTATCGTAGTGTTGATATTGTTCATGTTTAGCCAGGTGCCGATCACCATTCCCGAAACTTCACCAAGTCCGCAGCCCAGTAAACAATGCAGGGTGGCGCTTACCGCCAGCATAAAAAAGTTTTCTCTGATTTTTTTATGCCCGTCAGGCGTGTTGATGTGCGCGTGATCGTGATGGGGATGATGAGATTGAGCATGGTCATGATGGATGTGATGAGATTGAGTGTTATCGTGATGGATGTGATGAGAATGAGTGTTCATACAATAAATTTTTATGTGTGATGAATGTTGACAGCTTAATAAATTTTTGCACGAATCGAGGGGAGCCGGAAACGCTTCATTCGCTTTTTTGTAGATGGGAAAGGCTCGGGATTTTCCGTGAGAGGAAAAAACTGCCACTCACTAGCCGGGAGACTGGAGTCCGGCAATACAGAATAACAGCTTTCAATACTGCTTTGATTGTAAACAAACCGAAGCTTGCGTTTTTCGACTTCACGGAGCGCGTACACACGACTCATAAAATCACATATCTGTTGCTGTCCGTGACGATATTCCGGAGTGGCAGTTCCTATGGAGATGATTGTGCTCATGGTAAATGTTCCTTTTTCAAATCTATATAGCGAATGTTTTGAAGTAAAGGGGCAACCTGTTCAATCGGGCAACTATAACCGGGAATCGAACAAAGATGACTTTCAATGCCAGGCGATCCTGCGATGGAAAGCATAAGCAGGTAGTTTATACTCCCAATAGACGCTTGATCAAAGAGAATTTCCAGTTCTGATAAGGGTAATATTTCAGCGGAAATTCGAACCATGTGTTCTTTCTCATCACGCTCTTGTAATGTGAAAAAGCTTTAAACCCTGCTTCACCATGATAATTACCAATACCACTGGTCCCTACCCCTCCAAAAGGAAGGTCGTCGTTCACGAAATGCATCAGAACATCATTTACCATGCCCCCGCCAAAAGATATTTCATGGAGGAATTTTTTTTGCAGGCTTTTACTTTCAGAAAACAGATAAAGCGCGAGCGGCTTTGGCCTTGCTTTAATAAATGACACCACCTGGTTGATATCTTCGTAAGTCATAACAGGTAATATGGGACCGAAAATTTCATCTTCCATTACTTTATCATCCGGGCTCACATTAATCATAACCGTTGGTGATAAAAGGCGGTTAGGTCGATTGTAATTACCACCGATAAATACTTTAGCTGGTTCAATCATTTTCACCAGGCGATCGAGATGTTTTTCGCTGATGATCTGTGCATAGTTTTGATTGGCGAGTGAGAACTTCGCCGCCTCGATTTCAATTTTGAGCCGTTGGAGGAATTCCCTTTCGATACTCTTGTGCACAAAAACATAATCAGGTGCTATGCATGTTTGCCCGGCATTTACAAACTTCCCCCAAACAAGTCGTTTCACACAAATTTTCAGATTCGCATCAGGTGCTATCACGAGTGGACTTTTACCGCCGAGTTCAAGAGTAACGGGAACCAGGTTCTTAGCCGCCGCCTGGTAAACAATGCGTCCAACGGGAACACTACCCGTAAAAAATATCTTATCGAATTGCTGGTCTAATAATTCAGTCGTTTCTTCGATTCCTCCTTCTACTACGGCAAAAAAAGCAGGATCGAAATTCTTACGGATCATTTTGGCTAACACGGCCGTGGTATGAACAGTAAGCTCGCTGGGTTTTAATACAACTGTATTGCCCGCGGCGATAGCGGCAATGGCGGGTACAAGGGTTAGATTGATCGGATAGTTCCAGGCACCAATTACCAGGCACACACCAAGGGGTTCGGGCAAAATATAACTGCCTGCGGGAAAGTTGAGCATGTTGGTGCCTACCCGTTTCAACTTCGCCCATTTGCTTAAACTTTTAACCGCCTTATCGAGATCGGTATAGGCACCACCGAATTCGGAAAGGAAGGTGTTAAAACCCCCTTTCTGAAAATCCTTGAATACCGCCTCCGTTAATTCTTTTTCATATTCCTTTATTACAGATTTCAGTTTTCTCAACTGTTCTATGCGGAAGCTTAATGGCTTTGTGATATTGCTGTTGAAGTATTTTTTCTGTTCTTCGATTAATGCTTTCATAAAAATATTTTATTTTGATTTAGATTGAAAATGCAGTTAGTGATGTTACGATGCAAATTGACGCAGGTGATGATCGAAATGACGATAGATCAATCGCCCCCATAATTTGCGCGACATGATGCCAAATGAAGGATGAGGAAATGATTCTTTTGTGGATACCCAGCTTTTTTCAAGGATTTGCAGCACTTCCCTTTTCTCCGTTTCAAAATCGAGCGAATTGTTCATTTCTATTTTGAAACCTTCCGGAGCCTTTGCACCTTTTGGAAGGCGCTTTAAAATGCGCAGGACGAAAAACTTGATGATTACACGCCAAAGAAAGTTGCTTTCGTCTTTTAAGTGATACACGTCGATCGCAGAACCGGTAGCAATCTTTAAATGGTTGAGCATTTGAACGAGGTTCATTTTACCCCATTGACGAGGTGCATTGCGTTTAATTGCAACTACGCGGTTATAAATATCTACGAAATAGGCGGGGTTGAAAACTGAATCGTCTGAGGCGAGATTAATTGCCGGTAGATCGAATGTGCGCAGACGTTCGGGAGGAGGTTTAAGTGTTAGTTCCATTTTGTTTTGTTTAATTATTAAGAAATTGTTGATCGTGATACTGTGATTCGGATAATTTGATTTGACAATACAAAACTACCAGCAGCGGAAAGGGTAATTCGTTGACGTCGGTTAAGAAGTGCGGCTGCTAATGTGAAAGAAATTATAAACTACCTGTTATCGAGCCAATGCAGGAAGTCGCTCACTTTGTCTTTGGACACAATCAGTTTTTCTTTTGTTGGTATTACCAGGTTTACCAATAGTTTTCGTGCGAAGTAGTGTTCTACTTCCTTAACTGCGCTGAAATTGATTAAATACTGCCTGTTTAAGCGATAGAATTGCGAGGCGGGTACCAATGATTGAAGTTGTTCCAAAGAATAGTTAACGAAATACTCCTGTTTGTCGAAACAGGCGATCATGGCTGATTCATAGCGGATATAAAAGAATGCGATGTTCTTTGTTAGAATATTTATGTACTTATTGTTTTGAAAAACCAGGAAGCTTTTTTTTCCCGGTTCAATAGTAAGCCTCGCAATGATATCCTCCAGTCTCGAATGTGGAAACTGCGGAAATGAATTCAGGAAATCAGAAGGAGCTTCAACACCTGCTCTCATAAAGTTGTTTGATAATACCGGATCAAAAGAATTTACACCGGCGATGCTGTGATTAGTTGATGATATTTCCATGACGCTTGGTTTATTGCTGATGAACTAACCGAAAGGCATGCCATGTGATAAAACATTGTAAGTCAGCATCATTGGCTAGGCGTTAGTAAAATACCAACCACGAAATATCGCGGTGGGCAAACAATAACCACGAAATAAAATGGTAATTACCAGTGAGCGTTTATTGGTGTAATGGGTGGTTATAGAAGTTACCCTTGAATTTATCATCCAAAAATTTACTGTGTATTTTTTCCTGCACTTACCGCTTCCCGACTATCTCAAATAAATTTCAATGACGATCATAAAAACAACAGGTAGACGGGAAGGCGGGAAAAACGGAAAGGAACGGGAATCTTTTCCCGTTTCTTCATTCCCGCTCTTCCCGGCTTCCCGTCTATCTCAAATTAATATCAACGACTATGATATAAATCAGAAGTAGACGGTAAGGAAAATCGGAAAGGAACGGGAATTTTTTTACCGCTTCTTCATTCCCGACCTTCCCGGCTTCCCGACTATCTCAAATTAATTTCAACGACGATCACAAAAACAACAGGTTGACGGGAAGTCGGGAAAAACGCCTGCCCGACAAAGCAATGCGATGGCGGGGAAAGGAACGGAAATTTTTTTCCCGTTTCTTCATTCCCGGTCTTCCCGGCTTCCCGACTATCTCAAATTAATTTCAACGTCGTTTATACAAACAACAGATAGACGGTAAGACCTTTAGTTCAATATATGAGTTCGTTCTTTGATTTAGAATTTAGCAGGAACTTAGAAAAAGAAGTGGGGTGAACTTTGGTAAGGCATGAGTT
>JAATGW010000525.1 GCA_015654495.1 Chitinophagales bacterium | reverse complement strand
TCTCCCCAGGCGATAACGCGAAGTCGATGAAACCATTCCCACATCGCCCCGTTGGATAAAAAGAAATCGGTTTCGTCTGCTTATTATATATTCCTCTACATCATGGCCTAAAACCGATCGCATTCAAAATTGGAAACTATGGATTAATTGCTATTGTATTATTGTTTTAACATGTAATTTATTTTTGTTTACTTTGCATTTCAAAGTGCTTTTAGATAAGTAAGTTCTCCCGTATTAAGCTATTGGTATGGATAAAAGAAGCAACAAAACACAAAACTAACTGTGACCCCATCTACTCAACTTTTATTTTATGTATCTATCAGGCAGACTTAACCATATATATCATGAAGCAAAGGGAAACAAATGGTTTCATTATTTTGACGTTTTCTGCCGCATCATGCTGGCGCTGGGATTTATTCCATCAGGGATGGTAAAAGTTATGGGAGAACGTTTCGCCAGCGGCTTACCTGTAAACAATCCGATGGGTCATTATCTTGAAGCCCTGCATCACACCGGATATTATTACACATTTATCGGAATTTCGCAGTTATTAATTGCTCTTTTATTGCTTATCCCAAGAACAACAATTCTTGGTGCACTGCTGTATTTTCCCATTATCCTTAATATCTGTATCCTGGCTTATGCCGTGCGGTTCGAAGGCACACGTATCACAACATTTATGGTACTGGCTAATTTGTATTTATTGTGCTGGGATTACGACCGCATAAAATATATTTTAACATTTAATCGGGTTAAAGAAGATGGTTACCTGGCAACTAAAAGAAAGTTGAGCGGGAAATTTCCGTTTCTGTTTTTCGGAATTGTTATTGCAATGATTGCTGCTGTAGTAGTTATAAACCAGTTTCTTTATGATATCCGACCTGGAAATTCGGCAGAGGAATGCAGAAATGGATGTGCAGGCAATAGTAACCCAAAGGCTGCCGAAAAATTCTGTGATTGCATTTATTACCAGGGCAAACCGCTTGACGAGTGCCTGAATGAGTATGACAAAGCAAAGGGAACGAATCCGGCAACTTTGAAATGACGGATGCCAATAAAATCGCATTTGGCTTTCACTACATGCCGGATTTTACTATTTTATCCATCCGGAAACCCGATAAGCCGGCAATGGATATTGAGTCAGCAACCGAACTATTGATAAATTTCAGACCCTGTTGACCTGCATTACAGTTAAGATCCCGCATCGCTTCTTAATTCAGACCACGAGGCGACCATAAGCAATCGTTCGCTACTCCAGCCCTGCGCCTGGGCTATAACTTTAGTGTCGGCGTGCCGTCAGGCTATTTTGATCCCATTTTAGATGCGAGGAATTTAATCGGTTTCAAATCCGGCATTTTCTCAGAATAACACTGCTCATCCAGGATCATAATTTCATTGGTCTTTGAACTGTATGGCTTCCATTCAGGAAGTCCTTTTCCATTGGGATTTCCTGTAGAAGCAAAATTGGCCCAATAAGACGACATGACTTCGGCAAGTTTATAATCTCCGGGCTGCCAGGGACGGTCACTGAATTTCAGGTTATTATATGCATAAGGAAGCTCTCCCCCATGAAACGCGCCATACTTCGCATACTCACCCGTCCCCGGCACCTTATGAACGAACCTATACATATAAACTTTTGCGCCATGGTCACTTTGTATATTCGCCCAGATAAAATTCTGCGTGGCAAAAGCCTGATCACTGCTCATCCTGTATTGAGAAACCATGGCTATGGAATCATCTGTAGCCGGATAATTTTCGAGAGCGGTCAGGGCATCAGGCCCATAGGTATCATTCATGTCCTTTTTAAACTCTGCCGCATTTTTTACAGGTCCAAAAAACATAAACTCCTCCTGGTTCCATCCTGTCAATAGCGGGACTTTATTTTCCTTTCCTGCAGCAAAAATTCCTGCAATGGTGCCGGGCAATACATAGCCATCGACAATAGCTCCCCAGACAGCGTAATTCTCTTTCATTAAGGCCTCCGCTGAAATTTTTCGAAGGTCTGCGATGCCTGCTGCATTCAGGGATTTTCCATAGACTAAGCCGGCCTCTTCGGCTTTGGCTAGCGTTGTATAAGGATTAGAAAAACTGGCGCCACTCTCACCAATTGCTTTTTGAAACAGTTCTTTGCCCAATGGAGATGCTACCAGGATATTTACACTAAATGAACCTGCCGATTGCCCCGCTATGGTAACATTACCCGGATCGCCACCAAAAGCAGCAATATTTCTTTTTACCCACCGGAGTGCGGCAAGCTGATCCAGTATCGCATAATTGCCCGAAGCATCCCGGCCCGATTCTTTTGTGAGTTCCGGATGAGCAAAAAACCCAAATACACCTACCCGATAATTTATGCTGACAAAGACAATCCCTTTTTTAGCCATGGCTTCACCATCATATATGGGCACGGCACTGCTACCACTGAGGAAACCACCACCGTAAATCCATACAATGACAGGACGTTTTTCACCTGCAGATTTTGTACCTGTCCATACATTGAGATAGAGACAATCTTCACTGATGGGCTCCTTCGGAATCAGGAATTCTTCGGACCACATGTTGTAAGGAACAGGTTTTTCCTGCATTGGACTGGGGCCAAAACTTTCACATTTACGAACGCCTCCCCAGGGCTTCACCGGCTGTGGCTCCTTCCATCTGAGATCGCCCACCGGGGGAGCCGCAAAAGGAATACCCTTAAACGCATATACATCACCGGTAGCATTGATCGCACCTGATATCTGACCCGCATCTGTTTTTATCACATCCAGGTTATTCGAGGATTTCCTGAATGAGATCATACCCAGGGTCAACAGCAAAGCAAAACCCAAGAAACTAACAGACCCCCTCATAAAGATTAATTTATTTGATTGGTTCAATAATTATTATTGACCGGCGGCAATGGCCTTCAACCTCCATATTCGAAACCCTCCCCGGGTCCGCCATCAGATTGCTTTACTCCATCGGGAGAAATAAATAATCGGACAATTATTTTTCTCACCATATTTTATTTTGGTTCAAATTCCACGATCCATTCAATACCGTATTTGTCTCTAAAACAACCAAAATAGGAACCACCCCAGGGACTATCACCAATAGGCCCTTCTATTTGTCCTCCTACTGAAAGCCCATTAAATAATTTGTCTGCTTCTTCTTTACTTTCTGCACTTATTGCAATTTTACTTCTGTTCTCATTTTCGTTTGTTTTTCCCATAATTTCCGGTACATCATTTGCCATCAACATATTAGTTTTACCGATAGGCAAAGCAATATGCATAATTTTATTTTCTTCTTTTTCGGCTACCGGGAATTCAGGGCTTGCAATGTCTTTGAAACGAATAATCTTTGCAAACTCTCCGCCAAATACTGATTTGTAAAAGGTAAATGCTTCTTCAGCATTTCCGTTGAAGTTAATGTGAGGATTGATAAGTGCCATAATTGTAATTTTAATTTGTTTATTTTTTCATTCCAGTTCTTTGCAGCTATAATTATGCTCATTCAGCAGGTTTACTATTCTCAGAACATTATTTTCACTGCTGTCAATTCGCAAAATTTTGTCGACATCATCAAGATCAAAATTCCATGAGTTTCTTTATCTGCAATTTTGATTTTACAGATGTTTTAAATACGATCCCGATAGCTATCGGGATCATTTTTGCGATAAACTTTTTAGCAGCTCCCCAAGACTGTTCAATGTCATTGCAAAACCCTGTGTGAAGCCCATCTCAATCATCCTCTCCATCCGCTCCAGAGACTCATTTTTGATAGTAATGCTGACTTTTGTCACCGGATCACCTTCGGATCCGGTCTGTTCACTGAAAGTAAAGTCCCAGTCAGAACCTGGCAGGTCAGGATTTTCATTTTCGTCAGCAAATGCACCAGCGAATTTGAAATTGGTTTTCGGAGTTATAGAAGTGTATTTCTGAATCGACCAACGCGCTGCTCCCTCCGGACTTACCATTGCGTAGAATCTTCGTCCGCCTACCTCAAAATTCATAAATTTTGTTTTTGAACTCCAGGGTTTTGGTGCCCACCATTGGTCGAGAATTTCCGGTTTTGTAAAAGCATCCCAAACCAGGGAAAGCTCAGCATCAAAGACCCTGTTTACAAACACTGTTTTTGTTGATTTGTCAACAGTAAAATCAAAAGGCAGACTACTACTCATTTTTTTTGCTTTTTAATTGTTGATAGTACTTTATCGAGTTGACTAAACCTGGTTTCCCAGATTTTTCTGAACTGGTCCAGCCATTTGTCGATCTCTTTCATTTTTTCGATTTGAAGTGAATAATAAATCTCCCTTCCCTGCTGCTCCTGTTTTACCAGATCGCATTCTGTGAGTATGCGCAGGTGTTTGGACACAGATTGCCTGGTGGTGTGGAAATTGTCGGCAATAGCGTTCGGAGTCATGGCTTGTAATGCAATCAGGGTAATAATTGCCCGTCTTGTGGGGTCTGCTATTGCCTGAAAGATATCCCTTCTCATATTGTTTTATTTTATGCGAAACCGATTGGCTGCAAATATATGCGCAACTATTCGGTTTCGCAAAATATTTCTGCAAAATATTTTTTAATGAAAAAATTCAGGGATTCCGAAGCAGGGCGTCAATGTACAACTGCGGCTAATGGTCCGGCATTACCCGGGGATGGGAAAGGGACTCCCGTCTGCTCACTACAGCTATTGTTTGAACATGTTTTATTGAAGTTAGGTACAAATGGCTCAGCGTTGCCTGTTCTGCCCGGACTGATTACCGGGCAATTAAAAACTGCCGATTGATCTTCCGCCTGCTTTGCTTTTACTGATACTTTTGTCAGAGCCAGTTATTCTTTAAGTTTTAAAAACCTTGCTGCATTATTGTAGAAGATGTCCTGCTTGTCCTGCTTTGATAAAAACACTAAACTGTTTAAAAAATCAATCGATTTTTTTATAGCATATGGCCATTTCATTTGGTCTGAACCAAACATCACTCTGTTCAGGTAACCTGCTTGTTTGGCATTTTTTAAGAAGTCCGTCATATACCTTTGCGTAAGCGGTTCTACCCACAACATGGCTCCGATATCTGAATATAGTTGCGGATAATACGCCATCAACCTAAGTGCATGTTCATGCCAAACCTCACCTGAATGCATGATGTAGATTCTCAGCTTTGGATATTTTATCAGAACGTCTTCTATTAAGTATGGATCGGACAAATGAAGCCTGGCATTTGGTGACCAGGAATAAGTTCCGCCCGGATCGCCGCCACCCGTATGAACGGCTACCGGTATATCGTATTTTTCACAAATGCGTAAGTAAGGTTGCCAGATAGAATCACTGAGAGTCGTACCGCCGTAATAAGCACCAATTTCCCCAAAAACTTCAATCTTTTTATCCCTTATCATCTGTTCAAACCGGATAGTGTCGATACCGTACTGATCCGGCGACTCTATTGTAATTCCTCTTATGAAACGATGGCTGCTGTCTTTCGCTATCCAGTTGTCCACACTGGCGGGAGTGCCGCTTATCACAGCTTTTACAATATTGAATTTTCTGAAAGCTGCAAATGTTTCCTCTCTATGTGTTTCCGCATTCAGCGAACCCTTATTACCGTAATAATCAGTTGAAGGCTTTGCAAAATAATCGTCTGTATAACAATGAATATGCATGTCAATAATTTTTGTCTGCCCCTGGGTAAACAAGAATTGGTGAAGCAAAGCCAGTAAAACAATGGTGGGTTTTCCCATATCCAAGAATTAATAATCCTGCCTTAGGTTGACGTATTAAAGCAGAACGGATAATTCATGCTCCGTCAGTCTGCCGCCTGTTACCAAAGTACTAACTTAAAATCTAAATTCCGTCGCCGATTAGAATTCCCGCCGTGACGGAACAAAAACTTCACACCCTATCTTACAGCCAGGCTTTCCCCCTGTCCTCAACTAACTTGTTTGAACGCTTCAAGATCTTTATAAAACGCAATTGCTTTCATAACTGATTTACCCCCCGAACCTTCAATAAAAATCCTAACCCATTTCTTATTTGAATTCTCCAGAGTTTGGTTCTTGTAAAGCCAATAAGCCAGCCATGTAAATGAAGCGGTGAGAATAAATTGAAAGATAATATAACCCCAGCTTATCGAATATGGAAACCATTTGTCGCTCAAATAAAATGTTGTCCAGAAAGGGAATTGTAAAACCATAAAACGGCTATGCTGTAAGATGGATAATTGTAGTTCTGCTAACTTTCCCTGTATTTCTGTAACGCTTCCGTTATAGTCAATGTTATTTGTCCAAATCAAATGCTTAATGAAGTCGTACAGTGCTTTTACATTAATAAGAAATATTGCACTCATTGAAATAATAAAATAATTGGCTGCAGAAGAATAATTTGAAATTGCATAGAATAAAACTACACCCAGTAAAATCAAATAAATAACCGCCGCAATAATCCCCCTTGTTTTAAAACGGATTAGAGCTTGTAATGCTGATTCAGCTTTTTGGCTAATTACTTCTTTCAAAAGTTGTTTATTAATGGCCAGGGACTGGTCAATTTTTTCGTATTGCTCTTTCCATAAAAGAACAAAATTTGTTTCTTCCATAATATTTATTTTTCTACCTGTGAGAATTTTTGTTTTAAACTTGTTTTTATCCTACCTATTTTGGTTGCTATATTTGTTTCAGTAAGGCCAATAATTTCCGCCATTTCTTTATGACTCTTTTCCTCCAGATAAAGTAACATCAGTGCTTTGTCTAACTCTTTTAATTCAGAAATAAACTGATTTAAAAACAAGGTGCTTTGTTCCATTTGTTTATGATCTTCAAAATCAGGCAAACTAAATAAGCTTTCAGAAAACGGGCTATTAATTTCCTTTCTTAATTTTTCCTTCCGATAAAATGAAATAGCAGCGTTCAAAGCAATCCGGTAAATCCAGGTGGAGTGTTTAAATTGTTCATTATAGCTGTCGAATGATTTCCATAATTTCAAAACAATTTCCTGTACCAGATCTTTTCTGTCTTCCGTGTCTTTACAATATAAATTAGCAACTTTATAGATGATGCCTTTATTGGTTTCTATCACTGCAAGAAAAAGATTGGATTTGTCAATTGTAGTCATTCTCTCCTATTGTTTCATTTACCATTTTGTTGTTGTTTCTTAATTATACGCACAACAAACCAAAATATCACAGTCAGGATACATTATTTGAAAAATTAATCGGGGATTTTTTTTGGTCAGTTTGTAGTTGAGTGAGAGGCCGATAGACGCTTACCTCAGCTGGCAGGGCTTTCTACTGTGCTGGAATTTATCAGGTCAGGCCCGGAAAGGACAAATAGAATTACTGATGATGAAATCAGGAATAGAAGCCGAATAGAATCAGATCCAACTGAACCGGTGC
>JAATGW010000278.1 GCA_015654495.1 Chitinophagales bacterium | reverse complement strand
CAGATTCCGGCTGCAGATAGCTTTGATTACATGAAATGGAAATTAAAGATTTCGGATATCGCCGGAAATGCAGGTGATTTTGAACTGGATATTTCCTACGGATATTATTTACCCGGTACGGCCTACTTCCAGAATGGCGGGAAGGCCCTGCATTTCTTCGGGAAATGGAATCCATCTACGGTAAGTATAGACAATCAGCGTTACCATAGCTTCCATCTGATTTCTAAAGCAAACGCACCCCGTATTTATTTGCTGGAAATGGATTCCAATATTCTGCATTTAATCGATCAGGATGGAAAATTATTTATTGGAGATGGAAGTTTCGGTTTTATTTTAAACAGGAATCCGCCGCTGCGGAGTAAATAATTGCCTGACATGAAAAAAATCATTGTACTTATTCTGTTAACTTATTTTTATCCGGCTGTGCTCACTAATGCACAGGCTGTTGTTTCAGGTTCATCAAAATCAATTAAAAAAGTTTTTGACGGCCGTACGCCATGCCAGGAACTTGCAATACAATTAAAGAAGCCGGCAGGGCCAGAGTGCATCAAAATGAAATGGAGGCTGACATTAATTACTGAACCCGCATCTGCGGTGTCGGGCACGTTCAGCATGGAGGGATATGGATTTCGCGGTGAAAATACTTTAAGAGGAAGCTGGAAGCAAGCCAGTACAACCACGGCAAAAATTATTGAATTAGATCTCGGGGAAAGGGGAAAATTATTTCTTCAGAACCTGGACAATGCCGTATTGTTTTTCCTTGATGAGAAAAAAAATCTTCTCGTCGGCAACAAGGATTTCAGTTATGCACTTTACCTTAATAAGGATAAATCTGCACTTTGAAGCACAGTTAGTACCAGGGTGGCTTTGAATTGATTTCACCCGTGATCAGGTTTAATGTAATTTAGTTCTGTAACTAAAATTAAACCGGTACGGAATGAAATTTGTTTACTTCCTATTCCTTATAATGCTTAGTATCCCTGTTTCTGCCCAAATCATTCGTCGCATTGACGGATCCGAAATCACTGCAGACAGTCTTAAGCAGAAAATAACATTTCTCATGAAGGCCGCGAACGTGTCTGGTGTGGCTGTTTCTGTATTCAATAATAACAAACCTGTTTTTTCACGCACATTCGGATATGCGAATGTTCCGAAGAAAATTGCATTGAAGTCAAACTCGGTGATGTATGGTGCATCTTTTTCAAAAACGGTTTTTGCATATATCGTCATGCAATTTGTGGACGAGAAAAAACTGGATCTGGACAAACCTCTGGTGCAATATCTCAGCAGGCCCTTACCGGAATATAAAATAGAGGGCTTCAGGCGTGGATACCATGACCTTGCAAATGATGACAGGTATAAAAAAATTACCGCCCGTATGTGTCTTACACATACAACAGGTTTTCCAAACTGGCGTTGGTTTGAGGCTGATGAAAAACTGAAAATAAAATTTGAACCGGGTTCCCGTTATAGTTATTCCGGAGAAGGACTTCAGCTTCTGCAATTCGTGTTAGAACAGATCACCGGTAAAGACTATGAAATCATTGCAAGGGAAAGAGTTTTCATACCACTGGGGATGCAGAATACCAGCCAGATCTGGCAGAAAAGATTTGAAAAAAATATCTGTTATGGTCATAATGACAAAGGTGAGATATATGATCTCGAAGAATGGGAGAACTCCGGCGCCGCAGGTACGATGAGTACCACCCTGGATGATTTTACAAAATTTTATACTGAATTGATTAATGCTAAAGGACTATCTGCTGAAAGCTTCAAAGCAATGACGAGCCTGCAGGTTCGCATAAGATCCCAGGCGCAGTTTGGTCCGCTCGCAACGGTCGACGGCGATTTCAATGATTCAATCCAGCTAGGATATGGTTTTGGTGTAGGCGTTTTTACAACTCCATATGGCCGCGCATTTTTTAAGGAAGGGCATGATGAAGGTTGGGGCCATTATTCGATCTGTTATCCGGATAAAAAAACAGCGATTGTTATTATGACAAATAATGACAATGGTGAAAGTATCTTTAAAGAACTTCTTGCCTATGCTATCGGCGACGTGTATACGCCGTGGCAATGGGAGAATTATTTGCCGTATGATAGAAAGAGGCAGTAGGCAGTAGGCAAAAGGCAAAAGGCAAAAGGCAAGAGGAAACAGCCGACGTTTGGAGATTTGGTGCCTAAACGTTTTTATCTGTTTCTGTTTCTGTTCTGTTACTATTCTGTTCCTAACGAATTACGTCTTACGTTGAACGTTTAACGTTGAACGTAAGACGTTTAACATAAAACAACATGAAAAAACTATTCCTTTTCCTTGTCGTATTCACTGGCTCTTTTTCGCTGGCAGCGCAGAAACCACGCGCACGGGATCTGGGAATTCCATTCGATGGTGTCACAGGCAAATACAATGCAATAACCGACGTTGCGGGTGTTGAAGTGGGGTACAGCACAATCATTGCAGGCAAGGGTAAAAATGTATTGGGTAAGGGGCCTGCAAGAACCGGGGTTACGGCTATTCTTCCAAGAGGACGAAAAAATAATCCCGTTTATGCAAACTGGTACTCTCTTAATGGCAATGGTGAAATGACCGGAACAACCTGGATCACAGAATCCGGGTTTCTTGAAACACCCGTGATGATTACAAATACAAATAGTGTGGGTGTTGTGCGCGACGCTGTACTTAAATGGTTTGTGGACACACATTGGTACAGGGAAGATTTCTGGTATACCTATCCGGTAGTAGCAGAAACCTACGACGGATTTCTGAATGATATCTATGGATTTCATGTAAAAGAATCCAATGCCTACGAAGCGCTGAATAATGCGAAAGGTGGGCCAATAGCAGAAGGAAATATCGGTGGCGGCACCGGTATGGTTTGTCTGGGTTTCAAAGGAGGAACCGGAACATCGTCGCGTGTAATTAAAATCGGGGACTCGACTTATGCGCTTGGTGTACTTGTACAATCAAATTTTGGTTCAAAGCAGAACCTCACAATTGCCGGAGTGCCGGTCGGTCGTGAATTGAAAGATACAATTGGTATAGATTTTAAAGCTCCGCCGGTATATACGCGGGAGGAAGGCGAGGGTTCGATTATTGTGGTTGTTGCAACGAATGCACCGTTGCTGCCACACCAGCTTAAACGTATCGCGCAGCGCGTGCCGCTGGGTATCGGTCAGGTGGGAGGCCGCGGCGGAAATGGATCAGGCGATATCTTCATCGCATTCTCAACCGCGAATGAAAATGCGTTTCAAAGAGAGAAATTTGCTTCTGTTGTTACTCTTCCGAACGACGAGATTAATCCTTTATTTGATGCGACTGTACAGGCCGTGGAGGAGGCTATCATCAATACAATGATCGCCGCGGAAACCATGGAAGGTATCAATGGAAATAAAGTAAAAAAACTTCCTCACGAAGCGGTGATTTCTATTCTGAAGAAATACAACCGTATTAAACGTTGAACGTTGAACGTTCAACGTGGCTGGTGTTCAGAAAACCGCAACCTCAGCTTTTCCTCTTCCACGTCCAGGAGATTAAGATGCTCCCGGATAATATCTTCGTCAAGATGAATGTCCCTGTTCATTTTCAGTAACCAGCCGCGTTGTCGTTCGATGAGTTCGAGATAAATCGTTTTGTATTCCAACTGTTCGCTGATATTTTCCGGCAGCATGTATTCATATTCCCATCGGGCTTGCAGGTTTTTCAAAGGTGCATTGCTTTCAATTTTTTCTCCGTGGTGATTCCGAAGCCATTCCAGACTTTCGGCTGCAATTGTTTCCCGTATTTTTCGATCCTGCTCGTGAGCCGGCGGAAAATTGTCGGGGTCTTCCAGTTTAACCAGTCTGATCAATGTGGGAAGTGTAAGGCCCTGCACCACGAGCGTAAGAAAGATCACGATAAAGGTGATAAAGAGAATCAGATTACGTTGTGGGAAAACTACTCCGTTACTTGCGTATACCGGGATTGAAAGTGCCGCGGCAAGTGATACCACACCCCGCATACCTGCCCAGCTGGCAACGAGTGGCAAACGCCAGCCGGGTCTGCTGTCTGCTGTTTGTATATACCGACTGATAAATACAGTAAATACCGATGCGCCTAAAGAGCAGATTATCCGGGTAATAACAAGTGTAACGGTAATGAGTACCCCATAACCTATAGCGCTCCAGATACCTGATTTACCAAGATCTTTTACGATCATCGGTAACTCAAGTCCTATCAGCATAAAAACAAGTCCGTTGAGTACAAAACTCAGGGCAGACCACACATTGTTTGCGCTGAGGCGGCTGCTCTGGCTGAGGATCAGGTGCCTTCGGTAGGAAAGAAAAAGCCCCCCGGATACCACCGATAATACTCCTGAAAGATTCAGTTCTTCAGCAACAATATACATTACATAAGGTGCTATCAATGTGAGTATGATATCGGTATTTACATCTGTGGGTAGTTTTCGATGCAGCCAGAAAAACACAAAAGCTATGGCAAGTCCGATAAAGGTGCCGCCCACGATAACTGTTATAAAACTGAGTATCGCCGTTTGAAATACAAAACTTCCTGTCGTAACGGCAATAAGGGCAAAACGGAATACGATCAGGCCGGCTGCATCATTCAGCAGGCTCTCACCTTCAAGCACAGACGACATTCTTTTAGGTACTTTAACCTGTTTCAGAATCGCCGAAGCGCTTACTGCATCGGGTGGAGAAACAATTCCGCCGAGAAGAAATCCTAATGCCAGTGTGAAACCAGGAATAAAAGCGGTGGAAACAAAAGCAACAGCTAATGCGGTTAATATAACAATGAGAAATGCAAAGCTGCTGATCACCCGCCGCCAGCGCCAGAGTTCCTTCCACGAAGTAAACCAGGCCGCTTCGTATAAAAGCGGCGGAAGAAAAATCGTAAAGATCATATCCGGCGGAATATTTACTACAGGCATTCCCGGTACAAAACCAATCACCAAACCTCCAATTACCAGGAGGATGGGGTAGGCAACCTTCATCCATCGGGATAACATGATCAGTAATAAAATCACAAACAGCAATACCAGGAAAAGGGAGAAATAATGGACCATGGAGATAAAGTTAAACGTTTAACGTTATACGTTTAACGCACAAACGGCTGTTTTACTTCTGCCTCCTACCTGCTGCTTCCTGCCTTTTCCGGCGGTACCATTCAAGCGCCTTCACATTGCTGCCACAACTCTTCATACTGCACCAGCGGCGCTTTCCGTTTTTTGTACTGTCGTAAAACAGCCACCCGCACGACGGGCATTCCTTGAGCCTCGCGCCGGGTTGCGAAAGCAGGAACTCATAACTGTCATTCACAACCGGAAGCAGTATCCTGAAAAAATCATCAGGGTCCAGCTGGTATCCTTCTTCAAAGCCATCTTTTGTTTGTTTTATTTCCAGCTTACTGAAACAGCGTGCCACCTGTTCATTGAACTTATCCAAAACCGGTGACGGGACTTTTTCTGAATTCATCAGCGTATAAAATAATTTATACAGGTTCTCTCTGAATTCTATAATTTCTTTAAAAAAAGCGAGAGCCTCTTTGGGATGCTTTTCAGCGCGCCTGTCAAGCTGTTTTGCATTATTGACCGTTACAATCGCCAGCCTCACACCCCAGGTAACCAGGTCGCCAAAATTATTCAGGTAATCCGGCACCGGTTTCTCCCGGCGATTGGCTACACTGTTTACAAAGTCAAGGCATAACCGGCCGCCGTCCAGCTCAATCGAATCAATAAAATCAGACTTTACCATTAAAAATTATTTTGATAGTAAAATAATATTTTTACCTTTAATCGTGATTTTGATGGTAAAGTTAAATTAAACTGCAGAGCTGGCAAAATGCTTTTACTAATCTTTTAGTCGCCGGCGGAGGTTGCCCGGTCTGCGGAAAATTTACCTGCCAGTCTATATTAAGAACATGCATAAACATTATTGAAATGAAGCCTGTATCTATCATTGAATCCCCATCCAATCTTGGCCTGGCAATGTTACAGCCCGGGCATGAGCCTGGCGTTAAAAAATTGCCTGGCTGGCTGAAACAATTTGGCTTTCACAAAAAAATAGAACCTGTTCATGTGACTGCTACCCAGGTTCCGGCCTATGAAGGCAGGGTCGACAAAATATCCGGCGTCCGAAACCGCGACCAGATTCTGCAGTACATGTTTACACAGGAAAATGTTCTGAACGAACACCTTGATGCGGGCTGGTTCCCTCTTGTAATCGGAGGCGATTGCAGCCTCCTGATCGGAAATATGTTCGCGCTGAAAAAGCGGGGGAAATATGGTGTTTTCTATCTTGACGGACATACCGATTATGTTCTTCCCTCACAGTCAACCACCGGCGGTGCAGCAGGGATGGACCTGGCGCTTATCGCAGGACTGGGTCATGACCTGCTCACTGACGTGAATAACCGAAAACCATATGTGCAGCAAAAGCATATCTGGTGTGTGGGTAACCGGGAATTTGATACAGCCTATCTCCAGCCCCTGCTTCAGTCGGAGATCGAATATTACGACCTGCACCGGCTCCGTAAAGTCAGCATTGTTAGATGTATTGATTCCTTTTTGCAAATGGTTTCAGAAGAAAATCTGGATGGGTTCTGGATTCATTTTGATGTGGATGTTTTAAATAATGATATAATGCCAGCGGTTGACAGTCCTGCTCCCGACGGATTGACCTACACCGAGCTGAAAGAAATATTATTGCCATTGCTTCAGCATCCGAAAGCTACCGGCATGCAGATTACGATTCTTGATCCGGAACTTGACGAGAGCGGAAAATATACAAAGCCATTCGCAGAAAATGTGACAGAAATTCTGAAAACGGCTATGAACTAAAGCAACTGAGCCTTTATTTTTATCGGATTAGTTTACATTTGGATTCATCGGCTGCGCCCTGTCGCTGAATTCTTTTAAAAATATACTTATGTGGAATACAGATTCTTTCTGGTTTGAAATTGCCATTGTGAGTATCATTTTTGCTTTGGGCAATATGATTTTTGGCGTTTTTGAAGAAAGAACACCGCGCTTGCGGAAAGTTGCTAAATATCTTTTAACCCTTGGTATCGTACTCGCTGTGTCTTATTATATTGGTAGAAATATTGCAATGATCATGCTGGCGCTATTTTTTTTGCCGGTTGTTTATATTCATGGCTGGTGGCTTCCGCGTAAAAAGGGAATCAATGGTTGGACGGCAGAACCCAAGGGCCGCTACTATGATTTCAGAAAATGGGATAAGAATATTTTTGGAAAGGACTAGTGTCATGTTAAGTATGATCTTAACGGTTCGCACTGCTTTTTGTGTTCAAGGTCTAAAGTTTTCTATGTCACCTATATGCCTGGTTGTCCGTGTGCGCAGGAGCACTACGGAGGCGCAAGTGTAAGCGAAGCGTAGGTGGATGTGGTTCAAATTCTCTCCCTGGTCGCAGGTATTTTGAACCACATAGAGTACTCATAGAAAAACACATAGAAAAGTGCACAGGCATCAGATCTTCATAAGCCGGCTGTTCCCTACTGCCTACTGCCTACTGCCTACTGCCTACTGCCTGTCTGAACCACATAGGTAAATGTTCAGGAAACATACGGAAGAAATATAGTAAGCAATATTGATACAATTGATAATTTACAGTCAACATAGCACTGGTATACGGTCATCAATTTTATTTATTCATACATACATTTTTCATGAAGGGATTTAAAATCACTACTCCTGAACATATTGATGTCCATTTCAAACTTTACGATCAGGAAGCGCCTTTGACATCAGCGGCCTTTCTGAAGATACTTCCATTTACACGCTTGTTTATGCATGCACGGGTTTCAGGTCAGGAAATATGGATAGATGAAATGCCGTCAGTAGAAGTTCAGCAGGAAAATGCTTCAGTATTTACAAATCCTGGCGAAGTGGTACTGGGCCCTGCATTACCGGTAAGAAACAAAACAGCCGGTTGTCTGGGTATTTATTATGGTGAAGGAAAAGGTCTTGACGCAGCCAATATTTTTGCAAAGGTTATTGCCGAAGATTTTTCATCGCTCCAGTTGCTGGGGAATCGCATTTGGAAAAAAGGTGCCCTTGAACTCAGGATCTCCGTATGGTAAAATGATAGCGGCCACAGTCCCGGATTTTTCTGACAGGAATAAATTCTGTTACCAGGCATCCCTTCAAAAAACGCATTGATCGCTCCGTCAGGATCGTCCTGTAAATTGAAATTTGTTCCCCATTTTCAGGAAGGTAAAAATTGCGGGTCACTATATTTTATTCCGCAACAACTGACCTGCACAGGGCGCTCCTGACGCAGCGTTGAATATGGCCACCAGCTTGTCCCATACTACAAACAGGAAGCTCCTTCGGAGCTTATCATTGCCTGCACCACTCTTAATCAGCAGGCCCTATTTAAGAGCGCATCACTCATACTTTATCAACCTGAACGATGTGAAAAAATATATCCGCGAAGAAGGTGAATACCTTGTTATGAATGTCGGATCTACCTTCAACTCATCACGTACCGCAAAGATTTGCTGATGAAAAAATTGCTTCCCGGCAACGAAATATAAAAGATTGGTTTAATGAAATCACTTAGTTCAGGCATGATAGCTGATCAATTTTCAAAACCTGCTCCACGCAATGAATAGCGGGAACAGATGATCGTCTGAGAAGCCACCCCGAACTGCACATGAGTCAAAACTGAATAGTATTTATTAATCCATGGGTAAAGAATACCCGCTTTGAAGTAGGGTTAATAAACCCTGTTTTGGGTTATTGTTTTTTTGGAAATTTAAATAGTCCAGATAAACACAGCCCCCGGGTGGAGCTGAAAGCCATGAAAAAACTCAATTCTTCTTTCCGGCGAAGGATCGCGACAGTTGTACTACTGGCAGGCATTACGGGAACTTTTCTGTCGATGTATTATTTCGTGTATCTGCCCAGGCAAAGAGGACAGTTTAATGCGCAAACATTCAGAACACTCAATAATATCGCTCTCAATTTTACTGACCGTTTACTCAATTATGGCGATGTTTCAAAAAATGCGGAGATAAGTCGCCGATATAAAGACATAGCTATTAATAGTAAATATTTAGATAGTCTGAAGAATGACATCTTAGCTACTAAATCCCATGAAATAAATCCGGATAGTGCCTTCATAAAAAGTTTTACCGGCTTTAAAAAAGTTGGTTTTTCAGTTAGTACAGAAGTTCTGAATGACAAGGCTGTTTTCAGGATAACCGGAGACAGCGGTGCGATGAAGATGGATAGAGATAGCGGGAAATTCAAACTACTCAAAGATTTCCTTGACCCGTTAATAATTTCCCACAATAAAATATTTGATGCTATTTATTTGATCAGGCAGGGAATAGATTCTGAAGTTGACGGCAAAACAAAAATAAATCATGATCAGATACTTTACAGGCCTGAGAGGTCGGAACTCAGTATTGCCAATATCAATACTGATTCGCTTTTCCCCGATATGAATCTTCAGGTACCGCATATAGTTAGTATACGCATCGATGATATTCCTTATAAAATGTTCATGCTCCCTTTTCGGATTCCAACTGTTAATGAGGGTACCTATATTTTAGCAGCGCTTATGGAGGAAGGTTATTATAATGATCATGTGCAAAACATTCCATTATCCATGTTGGCTACCGTTCTTGTATTAATTATAGCGGTTATGCTTACACTTCCTTTTTTGAAAATATACCTGCTTAATGCCAATGAAAGCCTTAAGATTTCTGATATCAGGTCTTTGATCGCCGTAGTTTTTATTCTTCCCTTTCTGGTTGTATTAATTTGTTCAGTCATCTGGATATACAATGACCAGGACAATTTTACTGATCAGGAATTGAAATCATTGAATAAACGAATAAGTAATAGCTTTTATAAGGAAATAGCAACGAGTCTTGAACAGCAGGAGATTTATGACAGTATGATGGTTTCTCCCACAAATAATAAATTTAAAAAATTTAACCTGGGAGATACTGTTTTGAAAATTGCTGATCTTAAAGATGAATTTCTTCATCCTGAGAAATACCTGAATTTCACAAACATGCACTGGATGGATAGTTCGGGAAAAGACATGGCTGTGTGGAATCTGACAAATGCTGATGCATCCTACTTCGACGTAAGTACCAGGCCTTATTTTCTGGATATAAGATATGGGAGGAGAAAATTCCTTCCTGAAATAGGCGACAAACGCGACACAGTTGGGTTTTCAATACAACCGATACTTTCAAGGCTAACGGGTGAATATACCATTAGCATTGCAACCGGAAGCAATGCCATTATAAATGGTAAGCGCGCATTAGCTAAAGGAATTTCTTCCAGGATGTATTCAGTTTACAATGCAATTCTTCCCTCAGGCTACGGGTTTTGTATAATTGATTCGTCCGGACTTGTACTATGCAGTTCGGATACTTCCCGGAATCTGCAGGAGAACATTTTCAGAGAAAGTACAAATAACTATTCATTACGGAACGCAGTTAGTCATAAGGATGATGTGATTCTGAGGGATATTGAATTGCATGATCAAACTGTAAAAATGAAATTGAGGCCAATGCCGGGCCTTCCTTATTATCTGATAACTTATCACCAGCAACGAAGGCAAACGCTTTTCATTTTTCATGTAGCCGGATTCACATTTATTTCGCAGGTTTTGTTATTGCTGCTGAGTTCTTTTTTCTCTTACCTTATTATGCTTAGCAAAAAAAGGATTGGAAAATTATCTTTTGAGCCATCAAAGCTCAATTGGCTTAAACCTTCGCCTGCAAAGAGAAATTATTATGCAAAAAATGCAATACAGCTGGTAATATGTTTCTTACTGATTTCGATTATTTCGGGCCTTTATTCCGGCAATAATTTTTGCCTCTATTGGTTAAATGTATCAATCCTGCTTCCCCTGTTTGTAGTGACAGGCTACTACATGATCAGGAATGCAAAATCTTTTGCAGATAAAAAAGAGATTTCGGAGGATTTATTTAAAACTGGCTTTTTCAGCGACTATATCCGTTCCAGCAGTAATATCCTGATTTTATATATTTTATTTATTGTCCTTTACCTTTTGGTTCGCAACGGCCTGTTTTTTCAAGAATCCGATGCTAACAGCAGTGATGTAACCGCAGGCATTTTGATATTATCAATTCTGATGCCGCTGCACGCTGCCCTGGTCGCGGGAACTTCCTTTAATTTCAGGTTGAAAAGAGCTTACCTGCGTTATTTAATAAAACTGAACCTGGTGCCCGGTTATCTTGGTTGCTTTATTCTCTCGCTCTTAATGGCCGTTTTTTTAATTAGTATTGTTCCGGTGTTTGCATTTGTGAATTTTGGTTTCAGAGAAGAGAAAAAATTGCAATTGCAATCCGCGCAGGTTGAATTGGCTAAGAAAATTCAGCAAAGAAGATCGAAAATTAATCCTGTAGGCTGGCAAACCAAGCTGGATACACTTAATCAAAAAGATAAGGATTTTATCCGTTCGATGAAATTTTGCGAGGATAAAGGAGTGTATCTGAATTCAACAGATACCTTATACACAATCCCTGTATATAATCCCGAAGAAAGCAGTATGATAAGCTGTTCGCCGTATTACCAGGTAATTACGCAGGCTTTATTTCTGCCGCCGGATCACGATGATTTTTACTCAAAGTCCGCACACAAAGAATATTATTTCTGGAAGTCTGCATTTCGCGGAAACCCGGCAACTGACTCTCTTATTCTGAGCTTTCGGAATACAACTGACTTCAGGGATAATTCTTCTTTCAACATACGTACGACCCCTATCAGTTTTTACCAATTCAGCGATTATGTCAGGTCGGGCAAAGGTTTTTTGCTGATTTTTTCCTGTCTCCTATTTTTGCTTTGTTTTTACAAGGTAATTTACTCCACAACCAAAAGAATCTTTCTGCTGAACTATTTCAAGCCCGGAAGTAATTTTTTCAGAAATAATTCGCAGGATACAGAATGGTTGAAAAGTCAGTATTCCCGAATCCCCCTGGAGAAAGTTAAAAATTTAATGCATCTGAAAGATGATAATGATTTTAGTTTTGAGGAATTAAGAAAAAAAGAAAGGGAATATATTGCAAGGGAAAACAAAGAAGAAGAATTTATTATCCAGATCCACCTGGCTTTGCT
>JAATGW010000509.1 GCA_015654495.1 Chitinophagales bacterium | reverse complement strand
CTCACTATCAGCGCGACGTTAATGCTTTAGTGAAAAATAACCTGAAAATTTAAACCTGTGACCAGGAGGAAGCAGATTAGAAAAATCTTTCATGATTGATTTTAGAATATCGTTTTTTCTGCCGGGAAGGCGGGATGACGGGATGACGAAGAAATACACGATAGTTTTTTATCCCACCTGCTTTCCGGCTCCCCTTACCGGCAAAAGAAGGAAGTTATATAACAGCAGGCAGTAGATAAACCAGAAAGTTGTTATGGGATTTCAAAGAATACTGCCAGACTATTTATTGCGAAATTCGATACACTGAAATTGAGGGTCTGATGTTGATCGCATAGAAAGAATTCAGTAAGGCAATATCTAAGACAAACAACTTTTGGTTTTAATAAAGGAATTTCCCGAACCGGGACAAAAGATTGAATTTAAGTTTGAGAAATATTTTTATTATTATTAATTAATGTCTCAGGTTTTTTTTCACAAGATTCAGAATTCTACAATTGTGATGTGCAGCTAATTAAACAGCATCACATTTTATCAGTTGAAAATAATCATGAAATCATTCCGGTTCAAGCCCAACCTATTAAAAGTATGTGCAGGTTTTGAAAAGAACCAACATTTGTTTTTTAATTACAAACAGCATTGAAATCTTAATCTGCTGCCTGCTGCCCACTGCCTGCTGCCTCACAAAAATCCCCCGGATAGATTACCTTTGCCCGAATTTTAGGTGACTCATATGAATATTTCTCATTTTTCAGAACAGGAACTGATCCGCAGGGAGAAACTGAACGAATTCAAAAATTTAGGAATTGATCCATATCCCGCACAGCTATTTCCAGTGAATAGTTTTGCTGCAATTATAAAATCAACCTATAAGGGAGACGAAAATAAAGAAGCATTTGCAGATGTTTGTCTTGCGGGAAGGATTATGGGTATACGTGATATGGGAAAAGCAAGTTTTGCTGTGTTACAGGATAGTACAGGTAAGATCCAGCTTTATGTGAAGCGCGATGAGATTTGCCCTGGAGAAGATAAATCCCTTTATGATAAGGTATGGAAACACCTTACAGATATTGGTGATATCATCGGCGTAAAAGGGTATGTGTTCACCACAAAAACCGGCGAAACATCCATACATGTAAGGGAATTGGTTTTCCTCACAAAATCCCTTAAGCCGCTACCTGTGGTGAAGGAGAAGGAAGGGGAAACTTTCGATGCTGTTACAGATCCTGAATTCAGGTATCGCCAGCGGTATGCTGATCTTATTGTAAATCCGCAGGTGAAAGAAACTTTTGTAAAGAGGTCGAAGCTGATAAATTCCATGCGCGAATTTTTGAACGGACAGGGAGCGATTGAAGTTGATACACCAGTGCTGCAAAGTATTCCTGGTGGTGCGGCTGCAAGGCCTTTTACAACACATCATAATGCGCTGGACATACCAATGTACCTGCGCGTCGCAAATGAGCTCTATCTGAAGAGACTGATAGTTGGCGGATTTGATTGGGTATATGAATTCAGTCGCAATTTCCGTAACGAAGGAATGGACCGGACCCATAATCCCGAATTCACTGTACTGGAATTTTATACTGCTTACAAGGATTATATCTGGATGATGGAAACAACAGAGCAGCTGTTAGAGAAAGCTTCTCTTGATGTAAATGGTTCCACAATCTGTGATGCAGATGGAAAACAAATTGATTTCAAAGCGCCTTACGCACGTATCACCATGTATGATGCCATTAAGCAATATACAGGTGTCGATATCAGTGGTATGAATGAAGATCAGATCCGCGAAGTTTGTAAACAACAACATGTTGCTGTTGAACCAAGCATGGGTAAGGGCAAACTGATCGATGAATTGTTCAGTGAAAAATGCGAACATCATTTTATACAGCCCACGTTTATTATTGATTATCCTGTTGAAATGAGTCCGCTCACCAAGAAACACAGGAGTAAGGAAGGGCTTGTGGAAAGATTTGAATTGATGGTGAACGGAAAGGAGATGGCTAATGCCTACTCAGAGCTGAATGATCCGATTGATCAGCGTAACAGATTTGAAGAGCAGCTGGAATTGATGGAACGGGGTGATGATGAAGCCATGTTTATCGATTATGATTTTCTGCGGGCGCTGGAATATGGTATGCCACCAACTTCTGGTATCGGTTTCGGTATTGACAGGATCTGTATGCTGATGACGGGTCAGCCATCGATCCAGGATGTCTTGTTGTTTCCAATGATGAGGCCTGAAAACGTTTAACGTTCAACGTTTAACGTGGAAAGTAAAACATGTTTAGAAAATCTTAGCCAGACTATATATTGCAATTGCCATAACTGCAATTACACTTACCCAAAGTGAAATATCGTATATAGTGGTTGATGGAATCAGTTGTTTTCGTTTATACCTGAAATGAAGTGCAGCCAGTGCTACCAGAATGAGCAGCACAGCACCAACAATTCCGCCGGAAATGATCATCATTACCGGCAGTTTAATAAAAAGAAATGCAAGTATCCAGATTGCCGGAAACAATACAGTTATCAGTTTTATTGATTTCTTTCGCTGGTTCACATTATAAAAATCAATCCACCTGAACTCTCCGGCGATGTCACTAAAAAGCCTGCTCCAATAAGCCAGGGTTGCAAAAACGCTTGAAAACAAAACAAAAAAGGCTCCGGTCAGAAAAATGTTTTCTGCGTTCGGACCTAATGAGGATGTGTATATTCCTGCAAGCGTAGGTACCATCTGTGTGTCGTCAGGAACAAGTCCCTGTTTGTTGAGTACAGAAGCCCCAAGCAGGTAGAATGCAGCAGTAACAACCGTATATATGATCATTGCGACTGATGCGTCCAGGTACATCACGCGTGTCCAACCTTTTGCCCTGTTGATCCATTGCGGCGTATTTTCTTTTGGTCCGGTATAGGCAGCATATCCTTTTTCAAGGCACCAGTAGGTATAGGCGAGAATTTCATCACTGGCAACACCGGTAATTCCGAAAGCGCCAAGTGCAATGATCAGCAGTTGCCCATGAAGATCGAATCGCATCCCGGTTAAAACTTCATTTATTCCGAATGCATAGGGCGTGAAACGTACGTAATAGAGACAGGTTAAAGTAAGGATGGTAAAGAGCATGGTCATCAGCAATGAAAGGTTTTCAATGACTGAATACCAACCTTTATAAATAAATGCAACGGCTATTAAAGCGGTAAAAACGACATGCACTTCTAACGGAATTGAAGGAAAGAGCATTTCAAGGATGAGTGCAGAGCCACCCAGGATTCCGCCGAGCTGAACATTTTTCAGGAGGGTCAGAATAAAAACAAGTATCACGGCCCATTTGCCTTTTCCGTTTTTTGTGCCGGGTAGTTTTCTGAATGCCTGCATAACCGTTTCACCGGTCTGGATTGTATGCTTCCCGAATTCAAGCTGAATTGTTACTTTAATCAGGCAACTAAGGATGATCACCCAGAATGCCGCAAATCCTGCTTTTGCGCCGAGCGCTGTAGTAGCGATCAGTTCACCGGAACCGACGATGGATGCGGACAGGATAAACCCTGGCCCAAGAAATTTCAGGCTTCGCAGAATTCCTGTTGGCGGTTCTTTAATCGTATCTGTGGAAATAATATAACTATCCCGGGGCATCGTTGAAACCTGGCTGGTTTTTTTACAGGCAGATAAATCTACAGATAGCAAATAACATTTTCAGGAAGAACTGATGCAGAATTTTAGCGGAATGGATAATTGTTTTGCAAACAGGTTTCTTCAGGATAAATTTAAAGTACAGTCCTGAATTAATGCGCTACTTCTTTTTTCTGCCGGTAAGCCGTGGAGGCGGAAAGTATGCGGTAAAAATTCTTTAAGAAATCAGGATCATCATGTCGACAGAATAACATGATCGTTGAGTAATTTTTAACAGCAAGGCTCACCTAATTTTAGTGTTTCCTGCCTGACGCGATTGTATCTACTTCGTACCCAGCACTTCGTAGTTCGAACTTCGTACCTCGTACTTTTTTCCCAGGGCTTGCGCCCTGCGCTACAAAATTCACTGTTCCTATGGAACTGAAAAACGCGATTGTATTTGGCTGTTCACTTCTTACTTCTTACTTCGTACCTCGTACTTTTTTCCCAGGG
>JAATGW010000108.1 GCA_015654495.1 Chitinophagales bacterium | reverse complement strand
CCCAATACCCTGCCTGCAATTTTTTTCTTCAGGATGATTTTTAACATAGGCGCAAAGGTAAGCGATGACAGCTCTTGCATAACTATCATAGATTTGCCGACAATTTGACCTGTAAAAGCAGGATGGCAAGGCATTTGACTATAATTTCACTCCTGATAAAAAAGCATTATGGAAGAAAAAGATTTCAATACAGCCTCAAAAAATGGTCGTGATTCTGAAGAAACGGCGATAAATCTCAATACTGACGAAAATGTTGCAGGGATTAACCGCCTTGACGATGATATGACAGAGGATAATGACGACAATGAGCTAAAAATTCAGCTCCAGGAGCAGAAGGATAAATTTGTCAGGTTATTCGCGGAATTTGATAATTTCAAAAGGAGAAATGCCAGGGAAAGAATCGAGTTAATTCAGACCGCCGGTAAGGAAGTGATTGTTTCAATGCTGAGTGTGCTGGACGATTGCGACCGGGCAGAAAAACAGATACCGAAAGAATGGGCCGGAACACCTGCAATTGAAGGCATTCAGCTGGTTTTCAATAAATTAAGAACCACTCTTCAGCAGAAAGGACTTAAAGAAATGAACTGCCTCGGCGAAAGTTTTAATGCCGATGTTCACGAAGCGATTACCGAAATACCCGTCAGTGATCGTTCGCAGGTTGGCAAAATCGTAGATGTGCTGGAGAAGGGTTATTTTCTTAACGATAAAATCATCCGATTCGCCAACGTGGTGGTGGGTAAATAAAAAACCGGATTCATTCGGGCTCAAATTCTGTAGCAGCAATGGCAAAAAGAGACTATTACGAAATTTTAGGAGTGCAAAAAACTGCTTCGGCAGATGAAATCAAAAAGGCTTACAGAAAAGTAGCCATGCAGTTTCATCCTGACCGGAATCCGGGGGATAAATCTTCAGAGGAAAAATTCAAGGAAGCTGCGGAAGCCTACGAAGTTTTGAGTGATGTTGAAAAGAAAGGTCAGTATGACCGGTTTGGCCACGCTGGTCTTGGAAATAATGGCGGTTTTGGAGGCGGAATGAATGTGGATGATATCTTCAGTCAGTTCGGCGATATTTTCGGCGAGGATATCCTGGGCAGTTTCTTTGGCGGAGGGGCCGGTGCGAGAGGTCGCGGTGGCCGAGGGCGCGGCTCCCGGGGTACTAACCTCAGGATCAAGCTGAAAATGAATTACGAGGAAATTGCAAAAGGCGCTTCAAAAACAGTAAAGGTCAAAAAGTATGTGATGTGCTCTACCTGCTCCGGCAGTGGGGCCAAGGATAAAAATGCAGTTCAGACCTGTTCTACCTGTGGCGGAAGCGGACAGGTAAGGAAAGTGACAAATACATTTCTGGGCCAGATGCAAACGGTGGCCACCTGCCCGGGTTGCAACGGCGAAGGAACTACCATAACAAGCAAATGCGGAACCTGTAAAGGTGAAGGCCGGATCTATGCAGAAGAAACAGTAACAATCGAAATACCGGCTGGTGTTCAGGAAGGGATGCAACTGAGCCTGAGCGGAAAAGGAAATTCAGGTGAACGCGGAGGCCCTCCCGGAGACCTGATCGTGCTTATTGAAGAAGAGCCACATCCCCACCTGCAACGAGAGGGTTTGAATGTGGTATTCGACCTTCATATTTCCTTCCCCGACGCTGTTTTTGGTACTAATCTTGAAGTGCCTACTATTGATGGCAAAGCCAAAATAAAAATCCCGGCGGGAACACAAA
The DNA here is from genome assembly GCA_015654495.1 of Chitinophagales bacterium. GTDB lineage: Bacteria > Bacteroidota > Bacteroidia > Chitinophagales > Chitinophagaceae > Pollutibacter. The sequence continues at coordinate 7,739 of JAATGW010000108.1, read as the reverse complement.
GCGGTAAAATATTCAGATTGAAAGGCAAGGGTTTTCCTGCTATCAACTCATATGAAAAAGGCGACCAGCTGATTCATGTGGTAATCTGGACTCCGCAGCAGCTTACAGAAGAGGAAAAATCCATGCTCGAAAAAATGCAGGAGGCTCCTAACTTTCAACCCAAACCTGAAAAGGATGAAAAAAGCTTTTTCGACAAGGTGAAGGAAATGTTCAGTTAGCAGGTATACATTACAGTTACTTAGGTTAAAATATATAAAAACGCTGTTTCAGATTTTCAAATGAAACAGCGTTTTTTATTTTACGCACCAGAAGTGCATAAAATTCTTAAATGTGATTACTGATTTACAACGATCTCTCCAACATCTGTTACACCACCGTCTTTAACTTCAACATTATTTTTTGCTGTGTTTTTATACGGAGCTTTTGCTTCGATGATGATCTGGTAAGTTCCGGCTTTCACTGTTGGAAATGTAAACTCACCATTACTGATCGCTGTTTGAACGGTATCAGTTGCTGATAATGCCCAGGCTTTTTCTGAACTGGTTGCAGGAGTGATCTTACCTTTTATTGACGCTGTTTGTGATATATTAAACGCCATAAAAGAAGACGCCCCGATAACCAACGCAGCTATTGCCAGTTTTACATTTTTCATACTCAGAAATTTTTAAAATTTGAAAAAATGTTTTTTAATTCAGGATTGTTATTCGTCTCTACTAATTCAACTACTGTGCCAGCGGGCGCCTGAATTGTTATCGGACAGTTAACAGTATACTATTAAAATTCTTACAACTTTGATAGGCTGGTTATATGTAGAAATTTATCCACACCTGTCTCTTTATATACTAACTAATATCAATAGCCGAAAATATTCATAAGCCCTGATTAAGGGAGATCTGGCGGCAAAATTCCGCATCAGCTGAATCTTTAATCAGTTGGTTCAGGTAAAAATTTACGCCGGTTGAAAATAGCCCAACTACAGGTCGGCAACAGAACGAGCAAACCGCAACGATTCTAACCAGATTTTAATGTCGGACCTTTGGATTCAGATTATCTGCTTAACATCAGGCGTTTAATAATATAATCAGGCAGGAATAGATCCGGATTTTGAAAACGGGGGCTTCAAAATAGCAGAATAACTTAGCTTTTTAAATACTTTCGGGTGATTTTCAGCGTTTTCTATAGCTGTTTAATAATTATTTCCTGGAAGGAAATATTTTTTTTTTTGAAGATTACCTCTGATGGCCACGATAAGTGAACGGATAAAAAAATTCCGCAGAAACCTGAATTTGACACGCACTCTGCAATTGATCTGGTCAATTGCACCAGGACTCACCATACGCGCTGCTATTTTCATCGTTCTTGAATCTGTGTTGTGGTTTGGTACTCTTATCATGCTGAAATTACTTATTGATGCAGTTGCAGCAAAAAACACTGCCGGTGATAATTACATCAGTGTGATGCTCCGTTATATTTCAATAGCCGGAGTTATTTCCATTCTCTATTCATGTATCAAATCAATCTCTTCGTATATAACAGAATACCTTGGTGCAAAAATAAGCCTTCACGTAGACGAACGCATCCACGCTCACACACTAGAGCTGGACCTTACCTATTATGAGAGGCCAGATTACCTTGATATTCTAAAAAGGGCTCGCGAAGCAGGTGCTATACATCCCTATGCAGTGGTCGTGAATCTTTTTGATATGATCCGTAATTTTTTTATGCTTGCCGCAGTCGGATCTGTACTCGTTACAATTGACTGGATGCTGATGCCGATACTTGCTTTATTTGTTTTACCGATTCTCTTTGTCAGAGTAAAGTTTTCTGACAAACTCTATGAATGGCAACGCAGACAAACTCCGCTTGAGCGTAAATCTTCCTATCTGAGTAACCTGATTACGGGAGATAGTTCTGCTAAAGAAATAAGAGCTTTTTCGTTAGGCAGATTTCTACTTAACCAGTTTACTTCAATCCGAAACACACTGATATCGGAGCAACTCCAGTTAAATAAAAGAAGAACACTTGTGGAGATCATTACCATGGTGATGGTGACTTCCGCATTTTATGCGATAACCGCGTATATCGTGTTTGGCACATTGAAAGGAGAAACAAGTGTAGGCGATATTGCGGTATTCCTTGTAATTTTTCCGCAGACATTTACAATTATGCAGGCATTTGCAGGGTCCATTTCAAGAATGTATCAGAGCAATATTTTCGTGGCGAATATTTTTGAACTGTTTGATCTTGGTTCTACCTTATTCAAACCAAAAACACCTAAGCCGGTTCCATCAGGTGAAAATCTAGACTTCAGTATTGAGAAGATGTATTTTAATTATCCGCATGCTGATGAACCAACTTTGGTTGATGTATCATTAAAAATTCCTGCCGGAAAAATTGTGGCTCTTGTAGGGCTTAACGGGGCCGGGAAATCCACAATGATCAAATTATTATGCAGACTATACGATCCCGTAGAAGGCAAAATCACAATGGGCGGAACTGATATCAGGCAGTTCGACATATCAGAATACAGGAAACAGGTAAGCACCGTATTTCAGGATTTTGTGCGCTATAATGTACCAGTGTCAGATTGTATAAGATATGGAGATATTGAAGGTGAATTCCGTGAAGCAGATATGAAAGAAGCTGCGAAAAATTCAGGTGCAAATGAATTTATTGAAAAATTCCCTCAGGGTTATAACACAATGATGGGTCGCGTATTTGATGAGGGCCATGAAGTGAGTACAGGGCAATGGCAGAAACTGGCTATTGCGCGATCATTTTATAGTCCTTCACAGTTAATCATTTTTGATGAAGCAACAAGTGCACTTGATGCAAAATCTGAATCCGATTTGTTCCGTACTTTCAGAGAACGCATCGGAAACAGGTCTGCTCTTGTTATCAGTCACCGGCTATCAACAGTGAAGCATGCTGACTATATATATGTGATGGCGAATAAAGGTGTTGTTGAATCAGGAACACATGAAGAACTGATAAGCAGAGCTGATGGAGTTTATTCAAAATTATTTCAAACTCATTCGGCAAGACCTGTAGCAGTAAGCGAGTAATCGAAGACCTTATAAAACAAATTTTTCTTTCCGGTACGATGAAACAGGATTTTCAGGAAAGTAATTATCATGGATCCAAGGACCTGGTGTCCAAAGGTGAAATCGCCATAATAACGTCGTGCGAAGACGATTGGGGCGGTAGTGAGGAATTGTGGGCCCGGGCCATTCCATATCTTCAATCGGATGGTTATAGCATTTCCATTTACAAAATGGGGATCAACAAAAACCATCCGGAATATGTAAAATTTGCTGCCAGCGGAATCAGGCTGGTTGATCTTGCCCCACCTCCGGTTATCAAAAAAACGGTCGCCTTTCGCGCGTGGCGAAGAGCCTGGAAATATGTACAGCCTTCTGCCTATCCCCTTGCTCCTGGCAGAGCGGATGAAGTCCTCAGGGAAAAATTTGTAAGTCAGCAGCCAACATTAGTGATTGTTGCTCAGGGAATTAATTTTGACGGCGTTGTTTATGGCCAGGTTTGCATGGAAATGCAGTTGAATTATGTTGTGATCAGCCAGAAAGCAGCAGAATTCATTTGGCCTGAACCATTTGTACGGAGAACTATTTCCACGGTATTTCAGCACTCACTCCTGAATATTTTTGTAAGTAAACATAATCTGCGGGTTACAGAAGAACAGATCGGTCGTAAACTACAAAACTCGACCGTACTTTTTAATCCGGTTAAGCTGAGCCGCAAAATAATTCCTTATCCTTCAGTGGTCAATGGATACAAATTAGCCTGTATCGGACGTTATTTTTTAATGGACAAAGGGCAGTATATCCTTCTCAGGATTATGGCCTTCGAAAAATGGCAAAAAAGACCTCTCACGATCACATTTATGGGAAATGGTAAGGATAAGGAAGCATTAGAAGAAATGGCTGCTTACCTGAAACTGAAAAGTGTTGAATTCCGGGGTTTTGTAAACGATATAGAAAGAATCTGGGAAGAGTTTCATGCCTTAATACTCCCTTCAAGAGGCGAAGGGATGCCCCTGGTAATGCTGGAGGCGATGTCGGCAGGAAGAACTGTGATAGCATCGAATGCAGGTGGTAATACCGAAATAGTGGAAGATGGCATCACAGGTTTTATAGGTCTGCCCCTGGATGAACCTTTTGACCGGCTAATGGAAACCGCCTGGGAAAATCGTTCAAACTGGGAAGAAATGGGAAGAAGAGCTTCAATATTTATAAATGAACATGTGCCTGGCTCACCTGAAAAGGTTTTTGCCGCTCACCTTAAAACATTAATTCATGGATAATCTCCCGCTGGTCTCAATTATAATACCAACCTATAACCGCCGTACCAAGGTAGGTAAAGCGATTGAGAGTGCTATAAAGCAAACTTATCCGCACAAGCAAATAATTGTTGTAGATGATGGCTCATCTGATGGTACAGACGAACTGATGAAGAACTATCCCCAGGTGAATTATATCCTTCAGGAACATGGAGGTCAGGGTCGTGCAAGAAATAACGGCCTCAGGAATGCTTCCGGAAAGTACATCTGCTCACTTGATTCAGACGATGTATGGAATAAAAATTTTCTGGAGAATGCTGTTCGGGCTCTGGAAGCAAATAAACTGGATTTTGTATTTGCCAACTGGAGCCAGGATGCCGGAAATGGAAATTTCATCGACCCTTTTGAATCCTATAATTTTTTCAAACCATTTCTGGAAAACAGAAATGAATACTGGAATGTGCTTAATGATAAAGAATTAAGGAGCCTTTACATCAATGGCTGTCCTTCTCCTTCTTCATCGCTTGTAATGCGCCGCTCCTCTATCATTTCCGCATGGAATGAAACCGTTTCCATAGCTGACGACTGGTGTATTATAATGGATATGATATTCGCAAAAAAATGTAAGGCAGCTTATACAAAGGAGAAACTCTGGGTGAAGCATGTTGACGGCTCAAATATCCATGATGGCCGCGACGAAAATGAAATCCTTCAGCACCTATATGTCTATGATAAGGAAATCATGTATAAGCGTTACAATAAACAGTTTACCGGAGACGAAAGAAAACAATACAGAGAGTCACTGGTTTATTATCTTACCCAGTACGCTATTCAGCAATTAACAATAAACAAATCATTTAACGCCAGCTTTAAATCATTCAAGAAAGCTATTGCCACGCATCCAAAAATGGCCCTTGCACTTGTAGTATTTGAGCTAAAGACCCGAACAAAGAAATATTTCACCAGAGAGGTGCCGGCATCTTCTATTTGAGTGCCGGATCAAACCACCTTTTTCAACCGGGATCAGGTTGTGCGGGGGTTCATCAATAACGGACAGATATAACCGATTTTATGAAAGTACCAGCGGCATTAAGAGCTAATGAGTGGTGGGAATATAAATTGATCTCCATCATCCTTGTTGCTTATATGACAGTGCTGAAATCAGGTCGCGATCTTTATTCATTGTCACCATGGATATTATTTCTTTTTCTTTCACTCGTTGCCGGTGCGAGTTATGTAAGTCTTATCAATGATATCACAGATATAGATGAAGATCTGGCAAGCGGGAAGAAAAACCGCATGGCAGGCATTGCTCCACGTAAGCGATGGCTTCTTCCGGCTGTGTCGGTAATCCTGGGCCTGGTATTTGGCTATTTTTATGCTGATCACTGGCCTTCAGCCATTCTCTACCTTTTGTCCTGGATTGTTTTCAGTTTGTACTCCATTCCTCCTGTGCGGCTAAAAGCCCGCGGCTACTGGGGTGTGCTCGCAGACGCTACGGGATCGGAATTCTTCCCATGCCTGCTCATGGTATCTTTCCTTAGTTATAAAATGGGAATACCCGTTGACCTCAAATGGTTCGCTGCTGTCGGTTGCTGGTCATTTGCCTTCGGACTGAGAGGAATTTTATGGCACCAGTTTCATGACCTGGCGAATGATAAAAAGAGTGGAGTTAAAACCCTGGCCACTTTTCTGGAAACGGAGTCTGCAAAATGGATCACCTGGCTGATTATGGGAATTGAATGGCTTGCACTTTTTGTAATGCTTTTTCTTTTTAATAGTCCGATAGCAATTATTGCACTTGCATTTTATGCTTTTTATGTTACCGCTTTATACCGGATACTTTTCATAGTTCCGGTAATTATACAAACGCCTGCAACCGATAACTACACAATCCTGATGACTGATTTCTATCAGGTGTTTCTGCCACTGGCTGTTCTTGTCCAGGCTGGAATAATGAATCCACTGGCATGGATTGTTCTGCTGGTTCACCTCATTTTATTCCCGAGATCGGCATACCTCGTTTTACAAAACACCGCTGGATTTTTCAGAAGAATTACCGGAAGCAGTTCGCTTTAGTCTGTCTGATCAAGGGAATTGTAGCTCTAAGGAATTATACAGTTATTATAAGCTGCTGTGGTGTTTTTATCTTCTTTCATCTGTTATTTTCTCTCCATTGATTGATGTTTTACCCTTGGAAATGCCTGTCGCGTTGCGATATTTTTGTGTTGATTGATACCGGTATTGATCATCGTCCGCCGTAGGCGAATGCGCGAATTTAGCTAGTACTCTGCCTGCGGCGGACGGCCGGCGAATGGATATGAGCAGGTGGGCCCTGGGTACCCAGGTTTCATCTGCATATATCCATTCTTCAAAAAATGGTGGTGGTGGCGGGGGAGGGGAGGGCCCGCAGGGCGGGCTGCGGGAAAATGCATCCGCTGCAGGTGGATCAAACCGATATATTTAACCAACCGGAATCTCCCGGTTTAACCCGGATCAGTCATCAGGCGCGGGGGTTTTGAATTCCGGAATGCTAATTCCCTGCAGTTTTGGGTACCTATATACCTCACAACACAATGCCAAATCCAAAGCGGGTGAATCAGCAGGTTCCAAACAGGGCTGTTGATTACCACAGGATGCTGATTCAGCATTAGCTTCCAGACAAAACTTATCTGTTATGTGCAGGGCAAGGCATTCTAACCAAATCCTTTAAAATCCCTGCACCCCGCAATGGGGTATCTATGCCGGGCGGTCGGAATTATGTAAAAAAGGAAAGGAATGTCAACCTCGATGATAATCCTCCGAGTTCTCGAGCTTTAAATCCACGGGCTTCAAAAAAATTATTCAGGTTTCTTTTTCTTCTTTGCCGCATAAATCTTCTGTGCCTTCGCTACCAGCTCGCTGAATTCGCGCTGAGACGGGATTGTAGCGTCGCTGTAATCTTTCGCCATAATTACCAGCTGCTCCCATGTTACAGATTTCACATATTCTGAAGAACGCAGCATTGAACCAAAAAGAGCAACAGTTGCAGCAAACCGTATCTGGTGTTCCGACTCAGCAAATTCCAGGAAATTAAAAGGGCAACGGTATCTGAAATAAGTAGCTGCCTTTTTATCGGGTAGCCGGTAACGTAATTCCACCTCAGCAACATGTTCTTTCATCGCGCCACTTATTACCCCTTTCACATTTTCGACTGTAGGTATAAGTTCAAATATGGCAATCATCGAGTGACCGGAGCCAACTTCTCCGCCTTCCATAACACCACTGCTGTCGCTTAAAGCGGAAAGTTTATTATCAAATCCGATTAACCGGTAGGAGGAAACCAGACCAGGATTAAAATTTACATTCATGTAAACATCATCGGCAACTGTGTACAATGTTTGTGTGAGCTCTTTAACAAGCACTTTTTCAGCCTCCATTTCATTGTCCAGATATGCAAAGT
>JAATGW010000621.1 GCA_015654495.1 Chitinophagales bacterium | reverse complement strand
CGGGCAGTGACAGACTCATCATAATCACAGAGCTGACAGCGCTGGTGAAAGCGAGTTTCTCCTGGCCAGGCGAGGCCATGTCCACACCTGCGGCAGGAGAAGCCGTTTTTCCATTTGATATCAAATAGATACTGGCGGCAGTGGTCATCAGAGGGGAAGGCCTGGTTGAATTCGCGAAGGGAGATGTGATTAAACATAGCAGAAGAATTTAGAGAACAAATCTCCAGCCTGGGAGAAGGGAAACCAAGGTGAATAGACGGCCCGGTGGCAGTATTTTTCTCCTTCATGCGGCCTAAATGGTTAGTCGGGCCCCCAACAGCCAGTAGCTTTGGACACCGGGCACTATCCCCCGGCAGACCTAACTCCCGATCCGGATTTTTCCCTCTTCCAATTCAATCTCTTTTTCCTACATTTCTGATCAGATTCGCTTCCCGCTTAAAACTCATTCATATGAAGTTCAGATTACTTGCCTTTACCGCATTTCTTATTAGTTCTGTCTGCAGCCAGACCAATACTACCTATGCTGAAAAACTCGGATTCCCCAGGGGTGCCAAAGTAATAATCCTGCATGTAGATGATGTTGGGATGAGTCTGGAATCCAACCAGGGTGCAATTGAAACAATGACCCGCGGATCAGCGACTTCATGCAGTATCATGATGCCCTGTTCATGGGTACCCGGATATTTTGCTCATCTCAAAACTCATCCGCAAACTGATGCCGGGTTACACCTTACACTAACTTCTGAATGGAAAAATTATCGCTGGGGACCAATCAGTGGAAAACAACAGGTACCCGGACTTGTAGATGAGGAAGGTGCCATGTGGTCTTCGGCTGCACAGGTTGTTCGGCATGCCACAGCTGACGAAGTAGATAAGGAAATTCATGCACAGATTGAACGTTGTCTGGCTTTCGGATTTAAACCAACGCATTTTGATTCACATATGGGAACCCTGTTTGCGTCTCCCGCCTTTCTTGAAAAATACATTGCCGCAGGAATTGAATATAAAACCCCCATTATGTTTCCTGGTGGGCACAATACACTGATCATCCGGCAAATGAAAGGATTAGGTGCGGATATAAAACAAACGACAGCTATCGGAGAAAGATTATGGAGTGCAGGATTACCGGTAATTGATGATTTGCATAATGAAAGCTATGCATTGCATCTTCCATCAGGCGTTTCCGTTAATACGGAGAACCTCAGGAAATACAAGACTCAGTTTTACATAGATGCGCTGAAATCCTGTAAGCCCGGAATTACCTATGTGATTATGCATTGTACAAAAGTATCGCCTCAGTTTTCTGCGATCACGGATTCCGGTGCCATAAGAGAAGGTGACTATGAAGCTATGATGAGCCAGGAACTTAAGGACTATATCAAAAAAGAAGGAATCATTCTGACAACTATGCGGGAACTCATGGAAAGAAGGAGTAAAGTGAAATAAGGGGGGATACAAACTAATGCATAAAATTGTTTGTCATTTTCACGACGTAAGTCCAAAATAATTGGCAATAAATACAAAGCTGAAATATGCCCACAGCGCTGAAAATAAAATGTGTATGGCTGTTTCAAAATTCTTCCCCTTCCACAGGATGCGGGAGTACCCGAAAAACTGGATATACAATCTTATCGTCCAGAACAATCCCAAACCCAGTGAAATTCACTTTCCAAGTTGCGAATGAATTAGTTCATCTGCTGAACTGACGCAAAGCAATCCCATCATCAGGAGTACAAGTGCAATTAAAAATGTGTGCACGGCCATCATCTGCCGGTTGATGAGAGTCATTTTTTTCATTTCTTCTTCCCAGTTAAAGTATTTTGGGAAAAAAGCATGTAAAAGAGTAAGAAGGATCATCAATATACCAGCAATTTCAATTTGTAGTTTCATTTCTTGAAAGCAAAAATGTGGATATAAATGGATTTACCTGTACTTCCTTTTTTAAATTGAAACCGGCACGGTTAAAATGACGGAGCCACAATTTCCTCGGAAAAAAATGAAAAAATCCGATTGTATAAACAATGAAATTCGGAAGATCACGCAAATGTTCTGTGATAATTAATTCCCCGCAAGGGCGCAGAACTCTGTACAATTCTGAAAAAAATATGTCCCGCTCTTTTTTGTCTCTGATTTCATGCACTGAAAAGATCAGAAATATTTTATCAATCTCTTCATCTTCGACAGGGATATGATTTGTAACAATACTGATTGTTCCCGGATATGGTGGATAAAGTTTTCTTGCCCGGCGGATTGAAATTTCGGTATGTTTCTCTTTGTTGTAAAAATCAAATGCCATCATCTGATCAGGCTTGTATTTTTTCTGAATCAATTCACTCGTTTCATCGAATCCGGCGTGGATATTCAGTATTTTTTTGATCGGTTTGGATTCTGTGCCGAGCCAATTCAGTGTATACAGTCCCGAGCCGTCATATATATACCAGGAAACAATAATGGAGATCAGAATTGAAATAAGTAAAATCAGGACAAAAGTCAAAACCACCCCGGCCATTATTCCCTCCATTATTACTGAAGCAATAATACCGGCCAGAATGACTATTACCGCTGCGAGGTAAAATTGCCAGTTAAAACGAAGAATATTCAGGGTTCCCTGAAATGGTTTTCTAGCGGGAGCCATTTTTCTATTTTGCCTTTTTTCCAGGAATAAGGAATATCACTAACAACAAAAGCATTTGCAAGAATAGCTTTTTGTAAATTTTGCTGGTGGAAAAATGAAAAATCATAAGACAATACCCGAACAGGCTGAGGTTCCCAGTGCTGCCTCACACCTTCGATGATTAATACTTCTTTTGTTTCAGCTTTGAAAGAAAATGTAAAGGGCAAGGGTCCTGCAAAACGACGGGCTTCTTTCCAGTCGCGAAAAGGACTTCCGGCCGGAAGCGAAATAATACCCTGACTTTTATCTGTGACCACTCTAAACGCAGATTTTCGAGAAGTTATTTCAACTATATCTCCCATCACAGTAAGTGAAATATCAGTAGTGGAATAATGATAATGTGTAAAAAGATTTCCCAACCATTCCATCTTTTGCTTATCTGTTTCTGATTTCAGAATATACAATCCGCGCAATCGTTTCCCTGCATTGTTTGTATATTTTACAAATATCCTGTACCCAATCAGAAAAAAATCATTGCCCATGAATTCCGGAAATCCTTTTGGCCTCAGGTTTTTAGTTTGAACCATGGCTACTGCAATAAAAGCCCATTTGTCTTCAAAACAATCCAATTGCAGACATTCAGGAATAAGGGGTTGGAGGCTTTCTTTCGGAAAAGCAAAACTGAGTACCAGGGAATTTTCAAACCAGGCCTCAACAGGAAAGGGATGATCTTTCAAAAATGATAACATCAGCTCAGATTGGTTTCTTTCCTGATAAGAAAAAATTGATTGTATATGATGATAAGGATCAGAACTGCTGCAAAAACAGCATTCAACTTACCCCAAAGCAGGAGCTGAGGGACAAGCGCAAATTCTAATGCATTCATTATTGCAATTATTACGGCCTGAACAATCGCATTCAATCCAGGCCGGCGGCCACTAAAGATCCATATTGCCATTCCGATTTCCGCAATTCCGATTGTTATGGTTAAAGCCCTGCCATGACCCGTTTTAAGGATGGCTTCGACAATTTCCTGGTGCCTTGGCACCATATTGAGCACCTTACAGAAAAAGCCATTTATTATCCATATGCATCCGATGCAATAGGTTAACAGACTGTGGGTTTTTTGAGTATCAATCAAAGAAAATTATTATTGAGATTGTAAACTTTTGAAACTTCAAATATCTGTTTTCCCTGACTCTGTCTATGAACTCTGAACTATGATCTATGAACTATGAACTATGATCTCCAAACTATTTATCACTCCGACCAAATCCCAGCCCTTCTCACCTCTTACTTCCTACCTCTTACCTCATTTGATCATTTCATTAATATCATTCAGCTTCATCAGCGATTCGACAGGAGTAAGTCTGTTGATATCAAGATCACTTAATAGTTTCCGGATCTCAGAAAATGTTTCGGTATGCGCATCGAAAATAGACAATTGCAGTTTCGGTGCGGCGATAGCCTGTATTGTACCCGCTTTATTTTCTTCCACATGTTTTTCTTCCAGCTGGGCCAGCACTTCATTTGCTCTGCGTATTAACGCAGGAGGCATGCCGGCCATCCTCGCCACATGAATCCCGAAACTATGGGTACTGCCTCCGGGCGCGAGTTTGCGAAGGAATATGATTTTATTTCCCACTTCTTTATTGGTGATATGATAATTTCTGACACCATCGAGTTTATTTTCCAACTCATTCAGTTCATGGTAATGGGTTGCAAAAAGTGTTTTGGGTTTTTGTTCTGATGCATGCAGAAATTCAACAATACTCCAGGCAATGGAAATACCATCATATGTTGATGTGCCCCGGCCGATTTCATCAAGCAGGATAAGACTCCGAGCCGACATATTATTGATGATACTGGCGGTTTCATTCATCTCGACCATAAAAGTGGATTCACCGCCACTCAGGTTATCAGAAGCGCCAACCCTGGTAAAGATCTTGTCTGTCAACGGAATTTCAGCCGCGTCGGCAGGAACAAAGCTTCCCATATGTGCCATCAGCGTTATCACGGCTGTTTGCCGCAGCAAGGCGCTTTTACCGCTCATATTCGGCCCGGTCAGAACAATGATCTGTTGCTTGCTGCGATCCAGCAGGATATCATTCGAAACATATTCCTCTCCGGGAGGTAGCCTCGCTTCGATTACAGGGTGCCTCGAAGCCGTAAGTTTTAAGTGCTCACCTGTATGGATAACCGGTTTGTGATAATTTTTCTGTATCGCGATTGCAGCAAAACAAGTCAGGCAATCGAGGATGGCAATTACCTGGGCATTCATCTGAAGAGCCGAAATAAAATCCTGCAGTTCCAGCAGCAGCTTTTCATACAGCTCTGATTCTATCCGCGCAATTTTTTCTTCTGCTCCCGTTATCTTTTCTTCATACTCTCTGAGTTCGGCTGTAATATACCTTTCACCGTTGGTGAGTGTTTGCTTGCGTATCCATTCGGGAGGCACTTTTGACTTCTGACCATTACTTACTTCCAGATAATATCCGAATACGTTATTGAATCCGATCTTAAGTGTGCTGATCCCGGTTCTCTCGGCTTCTTTTTGCTGAAGGGTTGCCAGGTACTGTCTTCCGCCTGTAGCTATATCTCTGATCTCGTCCAGCCCTTCATGAATACCATCAGCAAATACAGGTCCTTTATTCAGCTGGGCTGGCGGATTTTCCCTGATCTCCTTTAAGATCTTATCCTTTATATATCTGCAGGGATTCAGATTTTCGGATAGCCTCTGCAGGTATTCATTGGGCTGTGATTCACCTTCATCCCTGATTGTCTGAACCTGCTGCAATCCCTTCGCTATCTGCAGCAACTCCCTCGGGTTGATTTTTTTGGCGGGTATCTTGGAGGCAAGCCTTTCGAGGTCACCACATAGTCTTATATGCT
>JAATGW010000402.1 GCA_015654495.1 Chitinophagales bacterium | reverse complement strand
TGAAGGTATCCATAATAAATTCGTTTCGCCAGGTGTTACTAGACGTGGTGTGACTGTTGCAAAAGAAATAGAACTGGAAGATTCTATTGAAAATATAGGTGCGCAAATGGTTAAGGAAGTAGCTTCCAAGACCGCAGACCTCGCAGGTGATGGTACTACTACTGCTACAGTATTAGCGCAATCGATCCTTGGCGAAGGACTTAAAAACGTAGCTGCAGGTGCTAATCCTATGGATCTGAAACGTGGTATCGACAAAGCTGTTGAAATTGTTGTTGAAAGCCTGAAAAAACAGTCACAGGCAGTTGGAAACGATACAAAAAAGATTGAGGCTGTAGCATCAATCTCAGCAAATAATGATGCTGAAATCGGAAAACTGATCGCCAACGCAATGCAGAAAGTGGGTAAAGATGGTGTGATCACTGTTGAAGAAGCACGTGGAACAGAAACAAGTATCGAACTCGTTGAAGGTATGCAGTTTGATCGCGGCTACCTGTCAGCGTATTTTGTTACAAATGCAGAAAAGATGGAAGTTGAACTTCAGAATCCATACATTCTCATTTATGACAAAAAGATCTCAGCTATGAAAGACATTCTCCATATCCTGGAGAAAGTTGCACAGCAGGGAGCCCCATTGATGATCATCTCTGAAGATCTCGAAGGTGAAGCGCTCGCTACACTCGTTGTAAATAAACTCCGTGGCACACTGAAAGTGGCTGCTGTAAAAGCTCCTGGTTTTGGCGACCGCAGAAAAGAAATGCTTGCTGATATCGCTATCCTTACAAAAGGTCTGGTGATCAGCGAAGATCAGGGTTACAAACTCGAAAATGCTGACCTGAGCTATCTCGGCCGCGCAGAAAGAGTTACAATCGACAAAGACAATACTACAATCGTAGGTGGAAAAGGTAAGAAAGAAGATATAAACGGACGAATCGCACAGATCAAATCCCAGATTGAAACTACTACCTCTGATTACGATAAAGAAAAACTTCAGGAACGTCTTGCAAAACTCAGCGGTGGTGTTGCAGTACTGAATATCGGTGCAGCAACTGAAGTTGAAATGAAAGAAAAGAAAGACCGTGTTGACGATGCTCTGCATGCAACCCGTGCAGCAGTTGAAGAAGGAATCGTTCCGGGTGGTGGTATCGCTTATATCCGTGCTATCGAAGCTCTGGAAAAAAAGAAAGGTGCCAATGAAGATGAAACTACAGGTATCGCAATCGTACGCCGTGCGATTGAAGAACCACTTCGTATCATCGTTTCTAACGCAGGTATTGAAGGTTCTATCATCGTTCAGAAAGTAAAAGAAGGCAAAGGTGATTTTGGATATAATGCCCGTACAGAGAATTATGAAAATCTGTTGAAATCAGGTGTTATTGATCCTACCAAAGTTGCCCGTGTGGCCCTCGAACATGCAGCTTCTATTGCTGGTATGTTGCTTACCACTGAGTGTGTTATCGCAGAAAAGCCTAAGAAAGAAGAGCCGGCTCACAACCATGGCGGCGCTCCTGGAATGGGTGGTATGGATTATTAATCTGTTTTCAGGGATGTTTTTTAATCCTTATATTACAAAGTCCCGGCGGTTTACCCCGTCGGGATTTTTATTTTAACGGACCTGCAAAAAAAGAATATCTTAAGAAAAAAAATGAATCCCGATTTTGAAATAGATCCGGATATCTCACTTGCGAAAACAATTCCCACGCGGTTCTATACCGACCCTTCTTTCTTTGAATCAGGAAAAGAAAAAATTTTCTTTCCTTCCTGGCAGTTCGTGGGGAGTACCAGCCTGATCAGCGAGCCAGGCTCCTGTTATCCTTTTATATTTCTCGATCCTCATATTAACGAACCCTTATTGCTAGCAAAAAATCAGGAGAATAAAATCAGCTGTCTGTCCAATGTGTGCACACACCGCGGAAACCTTCTGGTAAAAGATGCCTGTACAGTTTCGCATATTCGTTGCCGGTACCATGGGCGGATTTTTGACCTTGATGGAAAATTCAGGTCAATGCCGGAGTTTAAAGAGGTGAAGAATTTCCCATCAGCTGAAGACGATCTGCATAAGCTTCCCTTGTTTCAATGGGGAAACCTGCTTTTTTGTTCATTGACGAATAGTTTCTCAGCAGAAAAGTTTTTAGGTGAAATGATGAACCGGGTAGGGTGGTTGCCTTTGGAGGAATTTAAGTTCCGTGCCGATCTATCGCGCGACTATATTGTACATGCGCATTGGGCGCTTTACTGTGAAAATTATCTTGAAGGATTTCATATACCATTTGTACATGCCGGCCTGAATGCCGTACTGGATTTCGGAAATTATACAACCGAGATCTTTTCCTATTCCAATCTTCAGTTGGGAATTGCAAAAGAAGGTGAACTCTGTTTTGAACTACCCGCATCTTCACAGGACTTTGGTAAAAATATAGCAGCTTATTATTTCTGGGTTTTCTCGAATATGATGTTCAATTTTTATCCCTGGGGTTTATCAGTAAATATTGTTATGCCTGTTTCAACAGGAGAATCCCGGGTTCGTTTTCTAACCTTTGTATGGAAAGAATCCTTGTTTGATTCAGGTGCAGGAGCTGATCTTAATTCAGTCGAGATGGAAGACGAAGAAGTGGTGGAGGCTGTGCAAAAGGGAGTAAGGTCCAGATTTTACAGCCGGGGAAGATATTCGGTAACCCGGGAACAAGGCACACATCATTTTCACAGACTGTTGAGCAGTTTTCTGAAATAGGATCATGAATAAGTTTTAGAATTTCAACCCCTTAATTTCAATAGCAGATGGCTGAAGCCTTTGAACGTACAATCGGTCTGAAAACGGCAACAGCCCTGGTTATCGGCAGTATCATAGGTTCCGGCATTTTCATGCGTCCTTCAGAAATGGCCGGGCTGCTCGGTTCTCCCTTGCTCATAAGCGGAGTTTGGGTTATTGCCGGATTATTTACTCTTCTCAGCGTAATGGTGCTCGCAGAGGTTGCGGCCATGTTCCCGGAAACCGGTGGACAATATGCATTTATGAGGCATATGTACGGCGATTTCTGGGCCTATCTTTTTGGATGGTCGGCTTTTGCTGCAATCAATTGCGCCGGAACCGCCGGTATTTCTTTTATTGCCGCTGAATACCTTACTTATTTTGTTCATATCCCTTCCTTTTCGCCCGAACTTGAATCGGCTTTTAAAATACCCGTGCCATTGGTTGGCGAGCTAAGACCTTTGGAAAACTTTGGCATTAAGTTGGTGTGCATAGTAATCCTGATTTTATTCTCTATTATAAGTTACAGGAGTACAAAAGCCAGCGGTCGGCTTCAGTCAGTATTTACCATTTCAAAACTTCTGTCCATCCTGCTCCTGGTCTTTGGTATCTTTTTTTCAGGAAAGGGAAGCCTGCAGCTGATGTTCCAAAGTTCGTCCATCATCCATCCAACAGGATTTGCATTGATTGCTGCGATGGTTGCTGCCTGCAATGGAGCCCTGCAGGCACTTGATGGGTGTAATAATATGCTGAATATAACCGGTGAAATAAAAATGCCGGGAAGGAATATACCCCGGAGTCTTATAACAGGAATGATTGCCTGCATTCTTATTTACGTTCTGATCAATCTGGCTATGTTTTATGTTCTCCGGGCGGATACAATGGCTGTTTCTACCCTGGTCGCTGCCGATGCAGCCAATGCGGCACTCGGTTATGCAGGTGGCGGAATAATTGCTCTTCTGATCTGTATTTCCGTATTAGGAACCACACAGGCCAATGTACTTACACCACCCCGGCTCACTTTCGCGATGGCAAGGGACGGAAACTTTTTTGCAAGCGCAGGGAAAATACATCCTGTATTTAAAACTCCGGGAAATGCGATCCTGATCCACCTGGTTGTTATGGTACTGATGGTACTGAGTGGGTCATTTTATATTCTCGCAGACCTTTATATTTTTGTTGTGTGTATTT
>JAATGW010000071.1 GCA_015654495.1 Chitinophagales bacterium | reverse complement strand
GTCTGCTGAAGAGATACGAACAGGATCTTGCAACCAGGGCACCGATACTTGCCGTAACAGAGAAAGAGGCGGACTGGTACAGGAACTATTTTCATTCAAAGTCGACCGGATATATCCCGGTATTTGTCGGATGGGATCAACCCTGGTGCAAAACCGGCCCAGGAACTTTTTGTCTTTATCAGGGAAATCTTTCTGTGCCGGAAAATGAAAAAGCGGTTGCCTGGCTGCTCGAAAATGTATTTAATGGAATTGATGTGCCATTCATTGTTGCGGGTAAAAAACCTTCGGGTAGGCTTAAGCGTTTGATCGACGCAAATGCCGGCACCTGCCTGGTAGCTGATCCTTCAGTGCAATCGATGCAGGAATTGATTACCAAGGCCCAGGTGAATATACTGCCCTCTTTCAGTGAAACCGGAATTAAACTGAAATTACTGAATGCCGTTTTTTGCGGGAAACATATTATCACAAATAAAGAAATGGTGCAGGGAACCCATCTTGAAACTGCCTGTCATATTGCAGGAAATGCGGAAGATTATAAAAAGACCATTCTGCGGCTGATGGAGAAAGATTTTACTGAGCAGGAAATCAACCTGAGAAAAAACCTCCTGGACAACTTTTACAATAACGACAAAAGCGCAGAAAAACTTATTGCATGGATATGGTAGCATTATCCAGCACTTTACCTTTTTCTGTTTTGATCATTCTCGCTGGGAATTTGTTGATTACAATATAATCGTGTGTAGCCATTACGATAGTTGTTGCAAAATCGCGACTGATATGGAACAAGAGGTTCATGATTTCATCTGTCGTTTCCGGGTCGAGATTCCCGGTAGGTTCATCAGCTAAAATCAGTTTGGGGGAATTCAGTAAAGCCCGGGCAATGTCCACACGTTGCTGTTCGCCACCAGATAGTTCAAAAGGATACTTAAATCCTTTGGTGCGCAAACCCACTTTATCTAATACATCATTGATTTTGTCCTCTATCAGCTGCTGGTCTTTCCAGCCGGTTGCACTTAAAACAAAGCGGAGGTTATCCTGTACATTCCTGTCGTTCAACAACTGAAAATCCTGAAAAACAATGCCTATATTTCTGCGTAAAAAGGGTACTGTTTTCCAGGTAAGCTGTTTCAGGTCAAAGCCAACCACATCGCCCTCTCCCTCTGTCAACTGCAACTCCCCGTAAAGGGTTTTCAGCAGACTTGACTTACCCGTACCTGTTTTACCAACCAGAAAAACGAATTCACCTTTCTCCACCCTGATATTTACGTCCTGCAATACCATCGACTTCCCCTGATAAATATTGGCATTCTTAAGTTCCAGTATCTTTTCGGCCATGTCCTTCCGGTTTTTCGCCAAAGGTAATGGTTCGGGATTTTAGTTTTTCGAGAAAAAAAACATAAAACTAAAAAAATAGTTGTCAAACTAAATATTTAGTTATAGGTTTGGTGAGCCAATCAAAATTCATTTCATGAAGCCATTAACCAAAGCCGAAGAGCAGATCATGCAGGTGATCTGGAATCTCGATAAAGCTTTTCTAAGAGAGATCCTGGACGAGATTCCTGAACCCAAACCACATCAGAATACGGTAGCTACTATTCTGAAAATTCTTGTGGAAAAGGATTTTGTCGGTATCCGTGTTTTTGGAAGGATGCACCAGTATTATCCATTGGTCAGTAAGGAGGATTATTCCGGATCCACCTTAAAGAATATGGTGAAGAGTTATTTTGAAGGTTCTTTTCCCAATGCCGTTTCTTTCATGGTCCGCGAAAAAAACCTTTCCGTTGAAGAGCTGGAATTATTACTCAACCAACTGAAAAAATCAGGAAAATGATTGCTTTTGCCTACTACCTGCTGAAAGTGATAATCTGTTCGGGTATCCTTTACAGTTATTATCTCATCGCATTGCGGAATAAAGCGTTTCATTATTATAACAGGTTTTACCTGCTATGTACAGTAATGATCTCACTATTGCTTCCGCTGGCGCGGATATCGGTGGAAGACCCTGCAGTCGTTTCGCCGGTTATATCGATTCCGCTGGTAAAAGTGGTGAACAGCAGTGACGCTTATGTGGAAAGTTTCACAGCGGCATCCTATTCTCCTTTTCAGTTGACTGATTATTTATCGATCGGATACCTGATCATTTCTTCAGGCTTATGTGCGCTATTTTTATTTACACTCTGGCAGATCCGGAATATGATCCGCCGATACGATATCGTTCCCATGGACGGAATCGCCTTTCTGAATACCAGCGAAAAAGGTACGCCGTTCTCCTTCCTGAATTATATTTTCTGGAACAGGGAAATCCCTGCAGATTCCGTATCGGGCCGGCAGATTCTGCTCCACGAGGTTGCGCATGTTCGCCAGCATCACAGTTATGACAAGATTTTTATGCAATGCCTGCTGATGATTTTCTGGGCTAATCCTTTTTTCTGGCTTATCCGTAAGGAACTGACCATGATTCATGAGTTTATTGCAGACCGTGAAGCGGTAAAAGACCAGGATACTGCTGCATTTGCTGCAATGATTCTTCAGGCAGCATTTCCGAGTCAGCCATTTGCGGTGACCAATTATTTTTTTAATTCACCCATTAAACGACGATTACAAATGCTTATAAATTCAAATAAACCAGGGCGGTCTTATTTCAACCGTATCATGGTATTACCCATACTTTTTATAATCGGTGCAGGTTTCACTTTGAAAGTTTCAGAGAAACCGGATTCAATGCTGACTCTCTCCAAAGTCTATACGATTGTAATTGATGCCGGACATGGAGGCGAAGATGGTGGTGCAAACTCAGAAGATGGTCTATTTGAAAAAGATTTTAACCTCGCCATTGCGAAAAAAATCAGATCACTCAATACAGATAATCAACTGCAGATTGTATTGACCCGCGAAACGGATACATATAGTTCTTTAAGAAAAAAAATGCCTCAGATTCTATCAGCAAATCCGGATTTGTTAATCTCGATTCATATAAATGCTGCACCCAATAACACCGCGCGAGGTTTTGAAATTTATATCAGCAATAGCAAAACGACTTTAGAATCAGAAAACATCGCGCTTGCTTCCGCGATTCAGAATGCGATAAAGCCAATCATGCTTACGGGTAGTGAGTTGAGACGGCGACAAAACCACACTGTATTTCTGCTTGATTCTGTTGCGAAAAATTTTCCCGCCGTATTGCTCGAATGCGGTTTCATAACAAATCCGCAGGACCTGGAATTTCTAAAGTCTCCGGAAAACATTGATAAGATGGCGGCTGCTATTCTCAGTGCGGTAAAAAAATATCTGATACAAAAAGACCAGGGTGTTGCTTACACTGAGCCGGACAAATCGTCAACGGCAGAAAATAATGCGGTAACGGCAGAAAAAATAAGGCCCTCAATCGCATCAACAGATACAATTCATATTATCGCTGATTCTATTGTTTTGTATACGGGTAACAGAAAACAAAGCAGCAATAGTGGCCCGGGCAAAGGGACAGCAAGCGAGCCAATATCACTCATCGCGAGAGATCAGCTCACAGTTATTAATGACACTCTTCCGAAAGGAGTCAAATCTGTGGATTTTACAGAAGCCGGTGATGTAATAGTGATATTTAACAACGGAAAAGCCGAAAGAATGTCAACCTCTGAGGCTCAGAAAAAAGGTTATGTTCCTCTCGCTATTCAGGAAAAAAAACAATCGAATATTAATTTCGTCCCGGGTGTCAGGATTCAGAGCGTGAATACAAATCCCATTTTTATAGTGAACGGTGTTCGTTTGAAAAAAGAGTCGGATATCAACGACCTGAATAAAATCGTTAATCCGGAGGATATAGAATCGTTGGAAATACTGAAAGGCCAAAGTGCAGTCGATGAATTTGGTGAGGAAGCAAAAGACGGAGTTGTACTGATAAAAACAAAGAATTTTACCGGTTCTGTTAAAGAGGTAACCGTAGTTGGCTATGCTTCAAAAAAACCCTTTGAAAAAGAGGTAACTGTTGTGGGTTATCCTTCAAAAAAAGCTGTCAAAACCGAACCGGTTGAACGTGTTGCAGAGGCAGACGAGGTAGAAGAGGTAAGGCAGGTTGAAAAAGAAGAGCCTTTATTTAAAACAGCGGATATTGATCCTTCTTTCAAAGGGGGGCAGAAAGCGTTAAACAATTTTATCTACCCAAAGCTGGATGCTATTGCAGGCTCTGATAAAAAAGATTACGTCGGTGAATGTACGGTACAGTTCATTGTGGAAAAAAACGGAGCGGTAACCGATGTTTCAGTTTTACAAAAAGACGGCACTTCTAATGCAAAACTGGGTAATGCACTTGCAGGTATCCTGAAAAGCAGTCCTGCCTGGCTACCAGCCATTCAAAACGGACAAAAAGTGAGGCTTCACAAAATTCTTAATTTCAAATACCCTCCTGTTGTAATCTTGAAATAGTTTTTTCGATTTCATAGGCAAACACAAAAAAACACCAGCGGGATCAGGCAACCTGCTGGTGTTTTGGTTTGAAGAAGATTTTTTTTTTGAAAGAACCAGGTTAAAGATTAATAGACAATTTCTTCGCCTTTGTATTTTATCGTCAGCTTTTTTTCTGCCCACTCTTCTACTCTACCGATTATCCTGGTATCAACCCCCCATCGCTGGGACACAGAAATTATTTCGCCTGCAGTGTCGGCATCTGTGTAAATTTCCATCCTGCACCCCATATTAAAAACCTGGAACATCTCCCTGTAATTCTGCTTCGACGCTTCCTGAATGAGGTTAAAAACCGGCGGAGCTTCAAAAAGATTGTCCTTGATTACATGCATATTGCCCGGCAGGTATTTAAGGCATTTGGTTTGTCCGCCACCGCTGCAATGAATCAGTCCATGTAGCTGATCAAAATATTTATCGAATAGTTCTTTCAGCACAGGTGCATATGTGCGTGTCGGACTCAGGATCAGTTTCCCGGCGTCCATTTTTTCAGGCAGCCCGCTTACGTTATCTGTTAAGCGATGTTTTCCTATATATACCACTTCATCTTCAAGAGCGGGATCAAAAGACTCCGGAAAATGCTGCGCATAATACTTACTGATCATATCGTGCCTGGCGCTGGTAAGTCCGTTACTTCCGATGCCGCTGTTATAGCTTTTCTCATACACTGCGCGACCTGCACTTGCCAGACCAACGATGACATCCCCTGCTCCTATTTTTTCATTGGTAATCAACTTATTTTTTGGCCACCGTGCAGTCATAGTTCCATTTACAGCGATCGTTCGCACCACATCACCAACATCGGCAGTTTCGCCTCCGAGATAATGTATCTGTACACCGGCTTCCGATAGATCGTCGAACAGCTCACTGGTGCCATCGATAATTGCTTTAAGGATCTCACCCGGAATCTTTTTCTTATTCCTGTCGATAGTTGAATTGAATACTATATTATTATAAACTCCGATACATAAAAGATCATCAAGGTTCATAACAACAGCATCCTGTGCAATTCCCTTCCACACGGATAAATCGCCGGTCTCTTTCCAATAGAGATAGGCAAGAATGGATTTGGTACCTGCGCCATCGGCATGCATCACATTTATCCATTCCTTGTCCCCTCCAAGAAAATCAGGGTATACTTTACAGAAAGCATAAGGATATAAACCCTGATCGAGGTTACCAATGGCATTATGTACATCTTCTTTCTGGGCCGAAACACCGCGCTGGTTATACAAACTCATATGAAGCTGATGGATTGCGGCAAAACTAATATAGATGCCCGGAATAACAATTTCAATTAATTTTGCCGGTTGCAGATATGCAGGTACATCATAATACAGAACATCTTCCTGTTTTCAGAAATGCGGTGGTCACGATCGGAACATTCGACGGTGTTCATACCGGTCACAGACAGATCTTTCAGCAGATGAAAAGAGAGGCTGCGGAAATTGATGGAGAAACGGTCATCGTTACTTTTCATCCACATCCCAGGAAAATCGTAAAAGGCAGGACAGGGCAGGTTTTTCTGCTGACGACGATGGATGAGCGAATTAAGTTACTGACTGAAATTGGCATTGACCACCTGGTAATAATCCCTTTTACAACTGAGTTCTCCGAAATGGGCGCAAAAGATTATATAGAAAATTTTCTAATAGCCAGGTTTCATCCAAATACAATAATAATTGGTTATGATCATCGCTTTGGAAAAAACAGGACCGGCGATTATCGCCTGCTCGAGGAACTGGCACCAGATTTCAATTGCGTAATCAAAGAGATCCCTGAAAAAATATTAAATGAGGTAACTGTAAGTTCAACTGTAATAAGGGAATCCCTGTTGCAGGGTGATATCAGCAGGGCGAATCAGCTACTTGGATATCCCTATTTTTTTGAAGCAAGAGTAGTTCATGGCGACAAACGCGGACGTTTACTCGGTTATCCGACAGCAAATCTTGAAATAACCGATCCGGAAAAGCTGGTGCCGGGCGACGGCGTTTATGCGGTGACGGTAGAACTGAAAGGCAGTCATCCAGGTTCCTTCAGGGGTATGATGAATATCGGTTACCGGCCAACCGTTGACGGATCAAAAAAAATGATTGAAGTTAATATATTTGACTTTGAACAATCGATATATGGGGAACTGATCACTGTATTTGTTCACCATTTTATCAGAAAAGAAATGAAATTTTCCGGGCTCGATGAACTAAAGGCAGCGCTTTCGGATGACAAGAAAAAGACACTTGCATTCTTTCAGTTTAAACGTTGAACGTTTAACGTTTAACGTCGGTGATCATCTTTACCACCATCTCTTTTAAAAGTTCGGAGCTTGAAGTTCCGGTATCGCTTATGCCAACACTACGCAGGTTATAATGGTGAAGTAACAGCAGAATTTTTGATATCCCTTCCTCACCATAATTCTTTGCGGCTTTTTTATAATCATTTATGAAAAAAGCACCGCCTCCTAAAGCAGCTCTTGCAGCAGCACTGTCTGCCGGATCAAAACCAAAAAGCATATATACTTTTGAAAAATAGGCAAACAGGGTTGCATTCACCATCTGTATCGGACCGGCTTTGGGATTTGAACTGAAATAATTTATGATCCTGATTGCACGATACAGATCTCTGTCTGCGATAGCTGACTGCAATTCAAAGCTGTTAAATTCCTTACTAACGCCAACGTATAACTCAATATCGTCTTCCGTAATTTCCTTTCTCACGCCAAGGTTTAACATGATTTTGGCAATCTCACCTGTGAGCACGCTAAGGTCACTTCCGGTATGATCAGTCAAAAGTTGTATGGCTTTCCCGGAAATCTTTAGTCCTTTTTTTGATGCGTAAGCCTGTACCCACTCCCCCAGTTCAGTTTCCTTTACCGGGGAAAACGTATGGAACTCTGATGAGCTTTTAACCGTTTTTGAAAAATTCGTCCTGCTGTCCAGCTTTTTCTCGCGATAAGCGATAATAAAAAGAGTCGAGCTCAAAGGCTGTTTGAAATAGGGCAAAAGTTTCTCTATTTCCTTCATCTGCTGGGCTTCCTTAAGGAGTACCACCTGGAATTCCGCAAACATAGGGTAACGCCTGCATGCGTTTAATACATCCGCCCAGCTGGTATCCTTCCCATAGAGTATTGTTAAATTGAAGGAAGATTCCTGTTCTGAAAGTAAATGGTGTTCTGCATAGTCTGTAATCTCATCTATAAAGAATGGCTCCTCTCCTTCGAGCCAGTAAATCGGACTAAACTTCTTTTTTTTCCAGTCACTTATTATTTTCTCAACCGACATATGTCATCTGTTAAAGGGTATCAGGAAATTGAAATTCTCCCTGCGGTAAGCAAAGGCAGATTGCGGAACCGGAGAATGACATTAGCAACGGCTACCACATCCTTCTGGCAATATTCCACAATTCGTGAAATATTTTTCTCTTCGTAATAAACCTGCCTTACCATCGACCCATCAATATCGTCCTTCGGCGTGGGTATCCCAAGCACGGCCGCGAGCAAACTCAATGAAGTGTAGTTTTTATGGTCACCAAATTTCCAGAATTGTAGTGTATCCACCATATTCACTTCCCATGGTTTCATGCCCGAAAACTGAAGAAAACCGGGAATCTGCATTTGATTTGCCATGGTTCTTCTGCAAATAAAGGGAATGTCAAACTCTTTGATGTTATGCCCCGCAAACGAAAAGCGGGGTCTTTTTTCCCGGAATTTCTCTACCAGATTAAAGAAATTTTTAAGAAGTTCCAACTCGTCATTTCCTGCAATTGACTTGATTTTAAAAAATATTTCTTCGTTTTTTTCGCGGTAGAAGTAACCGGCTGAAATGCAGACTACACGGCCAAATTCGGCCATAATACCCGCCCGATCGGCATAGCTTTCCTCAGGCGAAATATTTTCTGGCACGGTTTTGGAAATCTTGCCCATCCAGAGGCCTTTCCATTCATCAGGAAGCTGTTGAAAATGAGGTACTCCTGGCACGGTTTCTATATCAATAATTAATAAATCTGTTAAGGAACTGTGATCGTTCAAAACCGTTTTTTTACAATCAATTAAAAATAAAAATTCAACTGTATGAGTTCAACAAATTATCCTTCAGCTACGCCCCAGTTTCAGGAACCTAAGCGCGACAATCGCGGGCTTATCTATGGTATCCTGATTGCAGCGTTATTAGGAACATGGGGTTACATTATCTACGATAAAAGTAGAACCAAAGAAGTAATCCAGCAAAAAGATGTTCAGTATGCAGCACTGGATTCATCAAAAACTTTGGTGCAGAAAGAATACGAAGAGGCGTTACTGCGTCTTGATGGAATGACCAGCAGCAACAGCCGTCTTGATAGTCTTGTTAAAACAAAAGACAAAGATCTCGAAGGTTTAAAAAGCCGCATCAAAGGTTTGGTTGGCAAACAGAATGCAACAGCAAAAGATCTGAATGAAGCACGTTCACTGGTTAAAGAACTGAATGGTAAAATAGATGGCTATCTTTCTGAGATCGAAAGATTGCAGGGAGAAAACCAGACGTTGACTGCAGAAAAAGCCACACTGACGACTCAGAAAGCTGAACTTGAAACTTCTTTATCTACTACACAGACTGAAAAAGCTGCTGCAGAAGAAAAAGTAAATATCGGTCAGACTTTACATGCTTCTACTTTCAAGATCAGTCCGATCAATGAAAAAGGAAACGGTAAAGAAAAATCAACCAGCTCTGCAAAGAAAGCTGACAACTTAAGAATTTCTTTTGACCTGGATGAAAACATGATCGCTGAAACCGGCCCTAAAGATCTTTATGTACTTGTAACTGATCCTGCAGGAAATGTAATCAGTGAAGAAGGTCTTCAGTCTGGTACTTTCACCACCCGTAAAGATGGTGAAAAGAAATTCACTAATAAAGTATCTGTAGATTACGAACAGGGCGCACGTAAAAATGTAAGCTTTGATCTGAAACAAACAGAGAAATATGTTCCGGGTAATTATAAAGTGGAAGTGTATAACAACGGTTTCAAAATCGGCGAAAGCACTATTACTTTGAAGAAAGGTGGATTGTTTAGTTAGTTTTTTTGGAATCAAGATATTTAAAAGAGCCTGGAGAAATCCGGGCTTTTTTTTGTGGGAGTTCATAGTTCACAGTTCACAGTTCACAGTTCACAGTTCACAGTTCATAGTTCACAGTTCATAGTTCACAGTTCTTAGTTCATAGTTCATAGTTTCTTAGTTGGGAGATCTGGATACTGCAATCAATTTTGAAAGTATTCTATAAATTTCGACGGAGATGGTCGAGACGGAATTGTAGTCAGACTTATTCAAAAAATTTAATGCGATTCCGGTTTCCAATTGTGAATCAAACTCAATCAGAGAGGATCTCGCTATGATGTAAAATCGTTTTTGATCAGCAGAAGTCATGCGTGC
>JAATGW010000679.1 GCA_015654495.1 Chitinophagales bacterium | reverse complement strand
TATATTTGGGTTAATACCCGGTTCTGCGAATGTGACAGGCAATATTGCGTTCACGTTGGTATTAGCTTTTATATCATTTGTAATTATTCTTTTAAGCTCTAATGCTCATTTCTGGCAACATATCTTCTGGTATCCGGGTGTTCCTTTACCAGTAAAGATCCTGATGATGATCGTGGAAATTCTCGGCGTATTTACAAAGCCTTTTGCATTGATGATACGTTTGTTCGCGAATATGCTGGCAGGTCATATCATCATCATTTGCCTTGTTTCCCTGATATTTATTTTCGGTGGACTGAGTAAAGGTATCGGATGGGGTTTTTCTCCGGTATCGATCGGTTTTGCCGTATTTATATACCTCATTGAAGTGATGGTCGCTTTTATCCAGGCATTTATCTTCACAAACCTGACAGCTGTTTTTATCGGTCAGGCTTTCGAAGGAGAACATAGCGAGGAGGCTCATCATTAATCTTTTTTTATAACCATTACAAACAAACCACTATGCCTTTAATGGATGTTTTGTTGAGTACGACTGCCTGGGCTAATGCCGGTGGCGCTATCGGAGCAGGTCTTGCTGCTATCGGAGCAGGAATCGGTATCGGTCAGATCGGTAAAGGTGCGGTAGAAGCTATCGCACGTCAGCCCGAAGCTAAAAATGACATTCGTGCAAACATGATCTTAACTGCAGCCTTCGTAGAAGGTGTTGCACTGTTTGCGGTAATTGCCGGTATCCTGGCGATGTTCGTTTAAGCAGGAATTTTTCAACTGCATCCGGAGCACAGGGCCGAGGATGCAGTTACATTTAACGTTAAACATTTAACGTTAAACGTTAGAGCACGAAGTTGAAAATTGCTTTTAAAGTTTTAGCACTATAAACGTTTTAATATGGATTTGCTAACGCCGTCGTTTGGTCTCATTATCTGGACCTTGCTGGCTTTCCTCATTGTATTTTTTGTATTGAAAAAATTTGCCTGGGGACCCATACTTTCTTCTCTGAATGAAAGAGAAAAAACAATTGCCGACTCGCTGTCAACTGCAGAAAGAGTGAAGGAAGAAATGAGCCAGTTGAAGAGTGAGAATGAAGCCCTGATGGCAAAAGCCCGTGACGAAAGAGCCCAGATGCTGAAGGAAGCCAAGGAAACAAGAGATAAAATTGTAAATGAAGCGAGGGAGCAGGCTAAGCTGGAAGCGGGCAAGATCATTGCAGAAAGTTATGCCGCAATTGAAAACCAGAAAATGGCTGCATTGACCGACGTGAAGAATCAGATTGGAAATATGGTGATCGACATATCAGAGAAAGTTATCCGCAGGTCATTGGATGACAAAAAAGACCAGGAATCATATATCCGAAAACTGGCCGACGATCTTATTATGTTGCAGAAAACCACCTAGGAAAAAGAAACAGTACAAAAATGCTCCAGTACAAAGTAGCTAATAGATATTCTAATGCCTTGTTTACTCTGGCCATCGAGCGGCAAATGCTTGACGATGTGAAAAAAGATATTGATTTTATTCGTGCTGTAGCTACTCCGGAATTGAAGCGTGCTCTTCAATCACCGGTTATCCGCCCGGATAAGAAAATTTCCATTTTCAAGGCAGTTTTTAAAAACAAGCTCAACCCTTTAACCATTTCTTTTTTTAATCTTGTTTTTTCAAAAGGAAGGTCTGTGGCTTTGAATGAAATAGAACAGGCATTTAATGATCAATATTCTATTTATAAAAATATCCAGCACGTAGTACTCACTTCGGCACATCCTATATCTGCGGAACTAAAGGAAGAATTAAGAATAAAAGTGCAGAATCTGGATCGGTTTAAAGGTAAAATTGTAAAAATAAATGAAAGAGTAGATCCTGAACTTATTGGTGGATTTGTTTTGAACCTGGGTGATTTGTTGTATGATGCCAGTATCCGAAACGATCTTCGCCACATTAAGAAACAGTTTATTGAGAATATGTATATTCAAAATCTGCGCTGATCAACATTAAAAGAAAATATAAACAGGCCTATTTATGATAGACATTAAACCGGATGAAATATCGGCGATACTCCGCCAGCAACTAAATAACTTTAATACTTCCGCTGAGTTGGAAGAAATAGGTTCAGTATTGCAGGTAGGTGATGGAATCGCCCGCGTATATGGTTTAAGCAATGTAAAATCAGGTGAACTGGTGGAGTTTGAAACAGGGGTGAGGGCTATTGCTCTTAACCTGGAAGAAGACAATGTGGGTGTTGTGTTAATGGGATCAAGTGCAGGAATTAAAGAGGGATCTGTTGTACATCGTACGGGTCAGATCGCCTCAATTAAAGTGGGCGAAGGATTGGTTGGTCGTGTTATCAATACCCTGGGTCATCCTATTGACGGGAAAGGTCCGATCAAAGGCGAGCTGTATGAAATGCCGCTCGAGAGAAAAGCGCCGGGTGTTATTTTCCGTGAGCCGGTGAAGGAACCATTGCAGACCGGTATCAAAGCAATCGATGCAATGATCCCGATCGGAAGAGGTCAGCGCGAATTGATTATCGGTGACCGCCAGACTGGTAAAACTGCAATTGCTGTTGATACCATCATTAATCAGAAAGAATTTTACAAAGCCGGCAAACCGGTGTATTGCATATATGTTGCTGTTGGTCAGAAAGCATCGACTATTGCCGGTGTTATGAAGATCCTGCAGGACAACGGTGCTATGGAGTATACAACCATTGTTGCGGCCTCAGCTTCTGATCCTGCGCCGCTTCAGTTCTATGCGCCTTTCTCAGGGGCTGCAATCGGTGAATTTTTCAGAGACACCGGTCGCCCTGCATTGATTATTTATGATGATCTTTCAAAACAGGCTGTGGCTTATCGCGAAGTCTCATTGCTGTTGCGTCGCCATCCGGGACGTGAAGCTTATCCGGGTGATGTATTCTACCTGCACAGCCGTTTACTTGAGCGTGCTGCGAAAGTGATCAGCAAAGATGAGGTTGCCCGTAAAATGAATGATCTTCCGGATTCTATTCGTCACCTGGTAAAGGGCGGAGGTTCACTTACTGCACTTCCGATCATTGAAACTCAGGCTGGCGACGTTTCAGCCTATATTCCGACAAATGTAATTTCTATTACGGATGGACAGATATTTCTTGAATCCAACCTGTTCCTTTCCGGAATCAGGCCCGCGATCAACGTAGGTATCTCAGTGAGTCGTGTTGGTG
>JAATGW010000255.1 GCA_015654495.1 Chitinophagales bacterium | reverse complement strand
GTTTTCTGTGATTGCCGCGGACAGTAAGCACGATCATGTTATTATTTGGACTGCGTTTCTGCGCTGTCTGCGGGATAGGTTGTTTAGATTTAATAAAAAATAGTTTCATAATTTTTTAAACTCAGAGTATGGCTGTTTTCTTTGATTTCCGCGGACAGGAATCACTATCATTTTATTATTCTGATTGCTTTTCTGCGCTTTCTGCGGGAAAGGTTGTTAATGATCCTGCGGATATCGCAGAAATTAGCACAGAATATGCAGAAATAGAATCACTGTGCTTATGTGTTCAGCGGGAAAGGTTGTTTAGATTTAATAAAAATATAGTTTCATAATTTTTTAAACTCAGAGTATGGCTGTTTTCTGTGATTTCCGCGGACAGTAATCACTATCATTTTATTATTCTGACTGCTTTTCTGCGCTTTCTGCGGGAAAGGTTGTTAATGCTCCCGCAGATATCTCAGAAAAAGAAACGCTGTACTTCTGTTTGGGATGTCATTGCCGATTGAAAGAGTACTATCATTTGTACTTATCATTTTCGGATTGAAAGACGATAAATACTATCTTCAATTGTCCACGATTTAATTGCCAAACTAAATTTTTTATCATGATCATAGTGCATGAAACTTTTATTTGCAAGCCCGGTAACGCTTCCAAAATCGCAAAACTTTTTAAAGAATGGGCGGAAGTTGCAACTCAAAAGAATATAAACGTGATGACCGATATGACAGGTCAATATCATCGTGTAATCATTGCGTCCAGTTTCGAAAATCTGGCTTCATTTGAAGAAAGTATGAAGACCATGGGCCAAAGCGAGGAAGAAAAAAAAGTGATGGAAAAATTCAATGACATGAATGAAATGTATGTTTCAGGCAGCCGCGAAATTTTCAAAGTATGGTAAACCCCTGAAAAACTGATCGGGCCAGTCTCGTATGCAACCAAAAAGCGGTACTGGCTTCTACCTGATCTGTCAGTTTAGGATTTTGGTTCTAGCATGCTTGAGCAGGCAAACTTTACTCTTGTTTTTTTTTCAAAAGTGGTTTCGAAATTGCGATAAGTCCCCGGGTATTCGCGGCGGATACCTGGTGAAAAAAAATTTGCGGGGACGTTCAGTGACTCCAAGACGAATCTTTAACTTTCAGCTTCTCTGTGTAAGGTTTAACCCTTTATCGACTATCATTCTTTCATTAGCATTGAGGAGTGCTCTTTCCTGCACTGCAAGCAAAAACATATAATTATCTACCAGGAATCCTTCGTATCCCCAACACTCACCGCTCCAGGATTTCCAGTCTTTCGATTTTCCGTTGGTACACCGGCCCTGGAAATTTCCTTCACTCATGCTTTTTAATAAAGGCATCAATATGGCATCCGCATCTTTGTATCTCTTTAATTTTTGCAATGCATGAATAGTGAAATAAGTAAAACAAGCAGTTGCGCCACCGTTTTCATAGATCTGGAAACCATCGAGATTATCTTCGCGTTTTCCACCACCTACTTCCGGTAACAGATCAGTATAATCAGCACGGATTACCGGAATAAGATTACCCGGCAATCCCAGTTCAAAATTGGTATAGCCAACAGCCTTCATCTTCTGAATCAGGATGTCCATGATATGATGAGCGAGTGTATCATCAATCAATCCATAACTAATGGCCACTGTGTTGACGAAAATAAAATAATAGTCGTGCAGCTTGCCGTCTGCGCTTTTCCAGCCGGCGAGTATACCTGTTTCGGGATTCAAAAATGTTGTAGTATAAACCGATTTTAATTTTTCTGCTTTCGTTTTGTAATAACTGGCATGTTTGCTATCACCGAATTGACGAGTTAGTTTTTCAAAAAGCACCAGTGCCCGGTAAGCCAGCGCGTTCGAGTATGCATCTTTATGACCAAATCCTATCGTATCCCACCAGTTAGCAGGCCGCTGTGATTTATCACCTTTCCAGCTGCCGCTGTTTCCACTCAGGCAAAATTCGATCAGGCCATCATTGTCTTTATCCATGGCAATCATCTTATCGGCCCACGCTTTTATGCCCGCGAAGTTTCGTAAAAACCAATCAGCATCTTTACTACTATCCGTATAAATACATGCGGACATCAGGAGAGAAGGATAGGAATCCAGTGAATGACAGGTTGTAGCTGTTTCCGGAATATCGCATTCTTTGTCGTAATCGTAACCAAGTATTCCGTATCCCTTTTGACCGGCCAGGTAACGATCAAGCGTCATCCTGATCAGGTCATTGGCCCTTAATCCTTTTACGAGTTCCGGTGTGGCAGCGGCGACTGTTGCATATTTAAACAACGTAAATGCACAGGCATCGCTGGATGTATTGTTTGCCAGGATTTTTAAAAACGGATTTAACTGTAAAATGCTGATGAAATTTTTCCGGAAACAATCATAGCGCTTATCATGCTCAATGCCTTTTACGGCCGGATGAATCGCCACCACTTCAAAATGATAAGTAATCTGCCGGTGCTCATCGGTGGCCGCAGGAAACTCAACCCGAACAAAAGGATGCTCAATAAATCTTTGAGAACTGCAGGTAACCTTTACACCACTAACGCTACAGGTTACCCGCAAACTTCCTTTATCCGGGAAATGGAAAATAGCGGGCAGGGTTATTTTATCCGCTTCACCATCCATCATTCCCAGAAATGTAGCATGGTTTGCATGTTGTTCTATATTAATCAGAAAAGGCTGCTGGTAATCTTCCTTAAAATTGCTGCTGATCCGGAATGATCTTTCCCCGACTCCCACTTCCCAAACAGGCAGACTATCTGTTCGGGCTGATTCGATAAAATACCTTGTGCTGTTTTTATCCTGTTTTGAGCGGAGTAATTTTTTTGCGAACTCTTCGTCATGCAGAATGATATTTTCGGATAGTTTATTTTTTCCTAATGAATCGATACAGAAATAACCGAACTGCGGTGAGCCGGGATGAAATTCAATTTTCAGGTAGGGCGACTTACCGTTATTTAGAATGCTATTCAGCGGAGACAGAATCGCCGTTCCGACAGAAGTCATTAAAATATCTTTTGCAAATTCCCTTCTTTCCATTCCCGATATGAGTGCTGTTTATTTTAATTGTTGAAGAAAAGGCGTTATCGCTTTAAACCAGCGCTCAGCCATTTTCATCTCACCTTTTTCATTTGGATGTATGTCATCATACATATCCGTTGCAGGGTCTATATCCTTAAACTGATCGACGACAATAACCGGTGACCGGGGACTTGATTTCAACCCGGCAAATTCCACAATGGCTTTATTAAAAAATTGTACGGACTGCTCATATGAAATATCACCACCACATAATTTTTTGGTGGCCCACTGCCGGCCCAGTGGAGGAATTTGCGCCAGAAAGATCTTTACAGAATCGTTTTTATTCCGAAGCTTGTCGATGACTAAAGAGAAATCTTTTAATGCATCGTCTGCCGGCATACATTGAAAAACTTCATTTGTTCCCAGTTCCATCAACACGATATCCGGAATGAAATGATCAAGCCACTTGTCGATATTACCCCGGATACTATCCCAGTCCGGAGGTTTTAGTATATCACTTGCTTTCCAACCCGAATGACCATCATGATCCATATCAAAGTCAGGGTCGGGTACTGGATTTCCGCCATGATGTTTGTCCCAGGAACCTATGAAATCAAAATTGTAATTTTCTTTATGTAATAGCTGCCATAAGTAACGACGATAGCTGTTAAACTTATCAGTGCCATTGGTAATTGAAT
>JAATGW010000569.1 GCA_015654495.1 Chitinophagales bacterium | reverse complement strand
GGACAGTGGCATGCAGATCGGACATTCGTGAGATCACACGGAGAGCTTACAGCTACGGGGATAGCGCCGGATCTTCACCGGACTTCCCTTTTAAGGACGCCGAGGCGTCCACCAGACCGGGGCAAATCTACGGCAAAATGTTTAATGAGCGACGGGGCTTTGCACAACGGGCGAGATAAAATTCAGGGATATTCCGGCAAAATAATTGACGCCCGGCGCAGCATTGTAGTAACGGCCTGCCGCCGCGTTGATATCATTTCCCAGGCTGTATTGTGTATTGAAGAGATTTGTCACAGCGAAAACAATAGTGATTGGTTTGCCATTGACAATCAGATCTGTTCCGGCTTCAATACCTGCGAGAAAATAAGCATCCGGTGGCGCGAGATAATCAGATTCCATACTGACTGTACCGTCGGGAAGTTTTATTTCGATATTGCCGCTATCGGGTACCCTTGTCTGTTTGGCAACATACTGCAAACCGAGCTTTATATAGGACTGCTTCCACTTTCTGAAGTCACTGAAAATATATTCGAAGCCTGCCTCTGCACGGTCAGCCGGCATCTGGATTAACCAGTCATCAGCTGTTTTATCCCAGGCACGTAAAATCGAAACCTTACTGCTTACCCTGAAATGATGCGAAATAGTATATGCTGCTGATAAATCAAATCCTGTTAGCCGCGCATCTGTTTGCGTATACCTGAATGTGGGAAATGCTCCACGGATAGTAAGTTCGGGCGGGTAGGTTGGTTTCAGGTAAATAAAATCCCCGATCTGTTTAAGGTAAACTCCTGCATCAATATCCCAGGCACCACCTGTATATTGAACAGATCCGAGAACACTGTTTGCTCTTTCAGGAGCCAGATTAAGATTTCCCTTTTCAATACGGGCTGCGCCGTGGTGCAGACCGTCACTGTAAATTTCATTTGCCTGAGGCGACCGCCAGCTGGTTCCCGCCGTAGCCGAAATACGGAGATCATCTGTCCATTTCCAGGTTACGCCTGCATTTCCTGAAAACCCGCGAAAATCCCTGCTTCCATAAGGAACTCCTGCTGTAAGCTGATTTCCGGTAAGTTCATCGTACGGATCCGGATCATTATCGTGAATGTTAAACATGTTTTTAACATCGTATCTGATCCCTGCTTCGAGCTGCCACTTGCCAACAGAATATTTTTCAGTTGCAAAAAGCCCGGTATTTAAAGTTTGATAATCCGGAATAAAATACCGGTAAGCATAGCTGTTTTGCTGATACATACTATTTATGCCGAAACTCCCCCGCAGCCTTGTTCCGCTATAATGCTCCCATACAAGATCAAAAATGCCGGTAAACAATTCAAGTTCAAGTTGCGGATTTGAACGTGCGGTTCTTACAATATCATACTCTCTCCTTCGGTTATACTGTCCCGAAAGGGTAAGATTCAGCCTGCTTTTTTCTCCGGTATTCAGATAGGATTTAACTTTTAACAACTGATGCTGAACCTCCTGAAAAGGACGATCAATATCATAGGTAAATCCCGCATTCTTTATATAGTCAGGCGGGTCCTTACTGTTAATTGTATTGATAAGATCAGTGACATTACCAATATGAGAGCCCGAGAAAATTCCAATCGCAGTATTAAAAATGCTGTAAAAAACTTCCACACCTTTTTGTTGATAGCGCAAACCTGCAGTCGCGGACCCATTGATTTCCCAGTTGCCTGAGTTCATCAGCCAATAGTCGGGTGTACGCGCATTTCCTCCGCGTTTTGCAGTTCCCTGTAAACGCCATGCAAATGCGGGCATACGGCTGCTATTGCCTTCGATCATTGCAGAAATAACGCCCTGAAGATTATTGGAAAAAAAAGCGGAATTCACTTCGCCGCTGATGCCCGGTACATAACGTAAAAGTTTTGGCTCAACCAGCACCACCCCACCGATTGCATCTCCACCATAACGGATTGAAGATGCACCTTTAATCACAGTAATTCTGTTTGCTATATAAGGATCAATTTCCGGTGCATGTTCGCTACCCCATTGCTGACCTTCCTGCCTGATACCATTATTGAGTATCAATACCCGGTTGCTATGTAAACCATGAATTACCGGTTTATAAATATTTGTACCCGTTTGCAAAACCGTGACACCGGATACCTGTTTTAATGCTTCACCCAGACTTAACCCGCGGACGGCCTCAAGAGACCTGCCCTTCAGCTCACCCGCCATTCCGGGAGGATTTGTTTTACTGCCACTCACAATCATCACTTCAGCTAACTGACTCACCTTATGTGGCAGCTGTACATCTTTTATGATCTCTTCTTTCAGGTGTAAGTGAATACTAATTGGATTGCAATCGACATGACTGAATGCAATCGAATAACTTCCAGGGCATAGACCTGAAAATGAAAAAAGTCCTGAGCTGTCAGTTGTTGTTGTGATGTTCAGCTCACGTATGGTGACTGTAGCTCCGTCGAGAAATTCGCGTGTATCCGAATCAGTTATCCTGCCTGAAAAACTAAGCACACATTGGGCTTGCAGAGAACCTGCAAACAAGATCAAAAAAACCGTTAAAATAAAATGGTAAAATCGCCTGCAGCCCATTCCCTGTATTTGTGTCAGCCAAAACTAGGGAAAAAAATCAATTTTGCAATGATGTTGCAAAAATTTAGCGACTCGTTATCAGGGTTTATTTTGGTAAGGATACCGTGAAAGTGCTGCCAGTACCGGGTTTGCTCACACAATCGATCTTTCCATTTAATTCTGTTAAAATTCTTTTAACAATGGAAAGCCCCAATCCTGTGGATCGCTCACCTTCTGTTGAAACGGTTGAAATTCTCCCGTACTTTGAAAAAAGCGACTTCATTTCATCAGCCGGAATTCCCTGACCTTCATCTCTGAAAATGATCCGGATTTCTTCAGGATCTTCCATTACGGCAATATAAATTCCCTTGCCTCTGGGTGTGAATTTTAACGCATTTGAAAGAAGATTGGAACAAACCCTTTTGAGCAGATTTTCATCAGTCAGAATCGCAAGTGGCTTACCGATTGTTTCATAATGAATGGTAATTTCCTTCTGACCTGCAGCGGGTTCATGATCTGCAATTACTTCCTGCACCAACCTGGGAATCTGGGTTTTCACCAGACTGATAACCTGGCCATTTGTTTCAGCTCTTTCCACATCGAGAATATTTCTTATCAACGTCAAACCGCTGTCTACTGAACTTTTTATCCGGTCAACTGCTTTTTGCTGTCCTTCAGGCATATCCTTACGATCCGATTCCATCAGCTGAATCCACATTTTTATACTTGAGAACGGCGTATTGAGATCATGGGAAACAACACTTATCAGGGAATTTTTTTCAGAGTTCAGCTCAGCAAGCCTTGAATTCTGTTCCTGGATCAAGAGATTCTTATCTTCCAGCTTACGATTCTTTTTGCGGATAAGATAGAAAAAAATGGCACTTACGAGTGCAAGAGCACCGATACCAAGGATAGCAATCGTCATGTTTCTAGCCCGAAGTCTGCCGGCTTCGATCCGTGTAACCAATAATTTATTCTCCTGTTCACGCTGCCTTGAATGAAACTTTTCTTCCATTTCAAGAATAGTGGTCCGGGTTTCTTCATTTACCAGTGAAGTATCGATCTGGTTCCATTTCTGTAATGACTCGTACGCAGCTTTATAATTATTACGTCTTTGATAATATTTTGCGAACAGCTGGTAAACATCAGCTTTTTTACTTTTTGAATGAAGCTCATCCGCAATAACCATGGACTTATCAAGGAAGATTTTTGCAGAATCAAATTGTTGAATTTCTATAAAAACATCCCCCATATTCAATACATCATACCACAGCAGATCTTTATCGTTGGCAAGTGAATTTTGTAAATAATTAATCCGGAAATACTCCAGCGCCTTTCTCCATTCTTTCTTTTGAAACCATGCATTCCCGATATTATTCCTGAGAGATGACATATCAATTTCACTTGTGAAGCCGGCAGAAACACGCATCGCTTCGTCAAGAAAATAAATCGCACTATCAGGTTGACCCAGCTTATTATAAATTCCGCCGAGATTGGAAAGATCAGTTACAATACCATTTATCTCGCCACGCTTCATTGCCATCTTCGCGGTTTCAAGATAATATTCTTTTGCTTTTTCAGGATTTT
The DNA here is from genome assembly GCA_015654495.1 of Chitinophagales bacterium. Lineage (GTDB taxonomy): Bacteria > Bacteroidota > Bacteroidia > Chitinophagales > Chitinophagaceae > Pollutibacter. The sequence continues at coordinate 4,310 of JAATGW010000569.1, read as the reverse complement.
TCAGGGAGATATACAAATAAGCAAGATCGCTCAACGCACTGGCTTCATAAGCCTCCAGTTTTTTTTCCCGGGAAATTTCGAGACATCGCAGATAATAGTTGATAGCGGATTGAAAATCACCATTGTATTGAGCATGAATACCTTTTAGCCGGGCCGAAAGCAGCTCTCCTTTATAAAACCCGACCGACAATGACCGGTCTTCAATCTGTTTCGCATAAATATTTATGGAATCAAGTTTCGATTCGTCCAGTTCCAGTACATAATCATAAAGATTCTTTATTGCCTGAGTATCGGACTGAGCCAGATTTTCAAGATGAAGAAAAAAACAACAACAGCAAACCATGAATAATTTTGCCGGCAGTCGGTAAGCTGAAAGAGAGCAGGAAGAGTGTTTAATCATTAATCAGACCATGGCGAATAGCAAATTTAACCAGTCCGACCGTATTGTTGACACCTAATTTGGATATAATGCGCTTACGGTGGGTTTCTACTGTTCCAACGCTTAGAAACAAACGGTCGGCTATCTCAGAATTGCTGAATTCCTTGCAAATCAACTGAAGGATTTCCTGTTCCCGGCGGGTAAGTATATCGTCAATCTTCCTGGAATCGATAATAATGGTGCTACGGGCATCGTCTTCCTTAATACTGATATCAATATCCTTTGAATAAAACGTGCCTCCATTATAAACAATCCGCATGGCTTCCATCAATTCCTCAATCGATGCGCTCTTGAGAATATAGCCCTGGATATTGTATTTCATCAGTTTATGAATAAACCTCGTGCCCCGCATTAATGTGAGAAAAATAATGCGCATACGTGGCTTCAGCTCCCTGACCCTGATCATTAATTCCTCCGGTTCGGTGTCCGGGAGGTGAACATCAAGTAAAAGGATAATATCCTCATCCAATTGGGGTAATGCTTCCAGAAAATGTTTTCCGTCTCTGGAACTGCCTTCAACTTCGAAACCAGGATATTTTTCGAGAAGAAGGGTTAAGCCTTCAAGGTACATTTCATGATCCTCTACGATATATATTCTTATCATCTCATCTTTATAAAAAAAAGAATGTCAGAACAATGATAATAATATTTTTTTTAAATCTGTACCCGAAACCGGTAATAAAAACTGCGCATTTGTCAAACATTACAGTCTTTCTATGATGCCGGCAATGCCCTGGCCGCCCCCAACACAGGCTGTGACCATTCCATATTTTTTATCAAGTCGCTTCAGATCATTTAACAGCTGAACAGTCAATTTACATCCGGTGCATCCCAACGGATGGCCCAATGCAATTGCTCCCCCATTGATATTAACCTTTTCCGGATCAAGACCAAGAGTTCTGATAACAGCCAGCGATTGCGAGGCAAATGCTTCATTTAATTCGATCAGATCAATCTGGTTTAATTGCATGGAAGCCTGTTTCAGCACTTTTGGTACAGCTTCAACCGGGCCAATTCCCATGATACGGGGATGTACACCTGCTGACACAGCATTTACAAGTCGCCCGATTGGCGTCAGCCCAAGTTCATTCACCATCTTTTCCCCCATCACAACAACAAAAGCCGCACCATCACTCGTTTGTGATGAATTACCTGCAGTAACAGATCCGTTTAGTGCAAATGCCGGCTTTAATTTCGCCAGGGCTTCAGGAGTAGTGTCAGCCCTTACGCCCTCATCAGTATCAATTACAAATTCCCGCTGTTTCTTCTTTCCTTTTTCATCCAGAAAAGTTTCCTGCACTTTTACAGGATGGATGCCCGGTTTAAAATAACCCTGCTGAATTGCATTTAACGCCTTCCGGTGCGAATCAAAAGAAAATTTATCCTGGTCTTCACGACTGACCTGGTACTCTTTGGCTACTGCCTCCGCTGTTAGTCCCATACTCAGATAATAGTCCGGTTCTTCACTCGCAATTGAATAAGCAGGTACGGTTTTCCAGCCCGCCGTGGGCACCATGGTCATGCTCTCAACTCCTCCTGCAATTATACAGTCAGCCATTCCTGCGCGTATCTTAGCGCTGGCAATAGCTATTGTTTCAAGGCCTGATGCGCAATACCGGTTCACCGTCATCCCGGGGGCATGAATCCCTACCGCGCGTGCGGCAATTATACGTCCCACCTGTAAGCCCTGCTCGGCCTCTGGAACAGCATTGCCTACAATTACATCATCCACACGCACAAGATCCAGTTCGGGTACAGATGACAGTAACCCTTTTATAACATCAACAGCCAGATCGTCCGGACGCGTAAATCTGAATCCACCTCTCTTTGATTTTGTTACTGCGGTACGAAAACCGGCGACTATAAATGCGTCCTGCATAAGGTTTTATTTGAATGATTTCTGAACTCCATTTTCACACTTAAAGATAATAAATTTATCTGAAACTAGTTGCATTAACAACTAATTAGATTTCAGTCACCTGTCGCGTTTTCAGGCGGCGCCGGCAATCGCAAAAATTATTTCTGTACTATCTTCGCGGGTTATGTACCAGTTGCTCCGGAAATGTCTTTTTCAGTTTGATCCAGAAATGATTCATCATTTTTCAATGGAGTCGCTGCGATTGATTTCCGGTATTCCTGTTGCGAGAAAAAGCCTCTCTTCCAACTTTCAATGGCCAAACAAAAACCTGGAGAAAACAGTTTTTGGGCTTCGTTTTAAAAATCCTGTCGGTCTCGGGGCCGGCTTTGATAAAAATGCACTTTACCTGAACGAGCTTGAATCCCTTGGTTTTGGTTTTGTGGAAATTGGTACGGTTACCCCGTTACCTCAGGAAGGCAATGAAAAGCCAAGGCTGTTCAGGCTTCCGGTTGATAAGGCCTTAATTAACAGGATGGGTTTTAATAACCAGGGTGTAAAAGCAGTAATTGAGCGGCTCCGCGAATGGAAATTAAAAACAGGCCCGTCTTCATCTGCGAAAATGATTGTTGGAGGAAATATTGGAAAAAATAAAAACACTCCGAACGAAGAAGCCTGGCGCGATTATGAAACATGTTTCATAGCCTTATTTGATTATGTGGATTACTTTGTAGTAAATGTAAGCTCTCCTAATACTCCCGGTTTGCGGGCCCTCCAGGAAAAAGATGCATTGCGGAAGATATTATCACATCTCCAGGCAATCAATAAAACCCACTCTGCACCCAAACCTTTGTTACTGAAAATTTCACCGGATCTCGAAAAAACTCAGCTGGACGATATTATTGAACTCGCAACAGAATTGAACCTGGATGGCCTGGTTGCTACAAATACAACTATCAGTCGCGAAGGATTGATTTCATCGGAAACAGAGAAAATCGGTGCTGGAGGCCTGAGTGGAAAACCGATAAAATCAAGGTCAGACGAGGTGATTCACTATATTCATTCAAAGACAGGTGGCAAAATCCCCATCATTGGAAGCGGGGGCATTTTTACAGCAGGTGATGCTAAAGAAAAAATGATTGCTGGTGCTGATCTTGTTCAGGTTTGGACCGGATTCATTTATGAAGGCCCTGCAATCGTTAAAAAAATCTGCCAGGGCCTTTCAGAATAAGCCGGCAGGTTATTTACAGGTGCCGGTATACGTTAGCTGAAGATTGACGGAGCGTTTTCATGTCAAATCAATAAATAAATGGAACACGTTAAAGGAGTTTTTAAAAATGCCTGGCCATACCAAAAGGATAAAATGAATCTTCCTGTTGCAGATGTGGACGCCGCCGTGCCATTTTATGAAACAAAAATGGGTTTTGTACTTGAATCCGGGAACGACAATCCCGTAAAAACGGCCATTCTTCAAAGGGACAATATCAGGATTGGCCTTGCTGAAAATGGAGGCGACCCTACTCAGGATGGCTGTTTTTTTGAAGTCGACTCTGTGGAGAAAACAATGCAGGAACTGAATTCATATGGCTGGGATAAACAAGCTTCTGAACTTGGAATTGAAAAACATGGAGAAACCAGCTGGAATGTATTCTACCTTGTAGCGCCTGACGGCCTTTGTTATTGTTTCGGAGAGCGATTGCCATAAGGGAAATGTTTGTTGAAGATCCTGACGGACATATTATCGGGTTGGGGTGGCGGATCAGTTCTGATTGATTTTTCTGTGCAGATAAAGAGTTTGAATGTCCCAGAGAAAAGACGCGGTCAACAACCTATTCGGGAAACGTTTGGGGTTTTTATTCATCAGATATGACAAACCAGGTAATCATAGTTCTAGTTCTCACAGTCGTAATAAATCTGATTACCACATTATCCTATTCCGTAAGAATTGTTGGGATCCGCACGGGTAGAATCGCTGTTTCATTTGCATTATTTAATATACTCGTTTTGGTTTCGCGT
>JAATGW010000472.1 GCA_015654495.1 Chitinophagales bacterium | reverse complement strand
GTAAGTAAAAGAGGCCAGAGTAAAGATTAAAGCCAGAGGCAATATAAAACGGGTAATTTTCAAGTTCAGATTAATTGCTTCGGTTAATCCCAAAAATGTGCCAGATTTCTATGAAATCATTGTTTTCAGGTGAACTCAGGTCTGAAATAGTTTTTATACGCACCAAATAACAGTATTAAACAGGCGAAGTTGAACAGCAAAACCAGAAACAGCTGGTTGTCAGGCCTTTCAAATCGATCAACAATTCGGGAAAAATATACCGGAAAAAGAGCCTGAAACTTTCTTTTCTGAAGAATCTTTACTTTCAACCAATGCTCTGCAATTAGCCGCAAAGCTTCATGTTTATTCATCAAATCGGGAAATACAGTATTTCATTTCTCCTAAAACCGCTATACCGCTTAAATAGCTATTTTTGAATTATGGACAAGAAAAGAGCAATGCTGATAATTATGGATGGCTGGGGATTGGGCAAAGTGAAAGGCAGTGACGCTATCCAGGCTTCCCAAACCCCGTTTGTATCTTCCCTTTACGAAAAATACCCAAATTCCACATTGGTTACCTGCGGCGAAGTAGTCGGCTTACCTGACGGTCAGATGGGAAACAGCGAAGTCGGTCATTTAAACCTGGGAGCAGGCAGGATTGTGTACCAGGAATTACAGAGAATTAATGTGGCTATCCGTACCGGTGAGTTTGCAAAAAATGAAACCCTGCTGGATACGATCCGGTATGCAAAAGAAAACAATAAACCTCTTCACCTTATCGGACTTGTAAGCGACGGTGGTGTTCACTCCCATATTAAACATATCAAAGCTATTACTGGCGTTTGCCAGTTCCTGGGTCTTGACGAGGTATTTGTTCATGCTTTTACTGACGGACGTGATACGGATCCCAAAAGCGGACTTGGTTTTTTAAGTGATCTCGACTCACACCTCACTGCCACCACCGGAAAAATAGCGACCATTACCGGCAGGTATTATGCGATGGATCGTGATAAAAGATGGGAACGCGTAAAACTTGCATATGATGCCCTGGTTCAGGGCATCGGAGTACATACCGAAACTCCATTTGATGCTGTTACGAAATCTTATCAGGAAGGTATTACCGACGAATTTATTAAGCCTATCATAACTATCGGCAATGATGGAAAGCCGGTTACCACTATAAAAGAAGGCGATGCGGTGATCTGTTTTAATTTCAGAACGGACCGTTGCCGCGAGATTACAGAAGTTCTGACCCAGGTGGATATTCCGGAACAGGGTATGCATAAGTTGAATCTGTATTATACCACTATGACCATGTATGATCATAGTTTTCATGGCATAAACGTGATTTTTACAAATGATGATCTCATCAATACAATCGGTGAAGTGATTTCGAATGCCGGCCTCTCACAGATAAGAATAGCCGAAACTGAAAAATATCCGCATGTCAGTTTCTTTTTCAGCGGAGGCAGGGAAAAGCCTTTTGATGGTGAAAAGCGCATCATGATTCCATCGCCCAAAGTGGCAACATATGACCTTAAGCCTGAAATGAGTGCCAATGAGGTAACGGATGCAATTGTTCCCGAAATTCTTCAACAGACCGCGGATTTTATTTGTCTGAACTTCGCAAATGCAGATATGGTAGGGCATACAGGCGATTTCAATGCTGCGATCAAAGCCGTTCAGACCGTGGATCACTGTGTTGACCGCGTTGTAACTGCAGGCCTTGAAAAAGGATACACCATTTTCCTTACTGCCGATCATGGAAATGCTGACTATATGATCAATCCTGATGGTAGTCCGAATACTGCGCATACGTTGAACCTGGTACCTCTGTTTGTGATCAGTAAGAGCTGGCACGGCACACTCAAATCCGGAAAACTCGGCGACATTGCGCCAAGCATACTAACGTTAATGGGTATCCCAATACCAAAAGAAATGACGGGAACAGTGCTTGTAAGTTGAAATTTCAAACAAATCCTGGTTCATGCAAGTCCTGCAGAAAAAGCGGAATGGATCTTCTTCTGTTCCGGGCAGGTATAGATTTAATTGATCGGGTTATTAATAATTCAGGAAACTTATACAGTTTTTTGAGGGCATTATCGACGATCTATCAAATTAACAGGCCGTTATATAGAGAAAGTTTAAACGGATCTCTGATTTCCTGAAAAAATAAAGGCTGAAAATCACAATTGCGGGATAATTTTTAAGTTCACCGGTGCAGCTAATTTATTGGGAAATTGTCTAAATTACATGGAATCAATCCAGATTTCATGACAGAAGAAGCAATGCTTCATGGATGTATGCATAATGACGCTACTTCCCAGCAGGAATTGTATCTCAAGTACAGTCCTAAAATGTTATCTGTTTGCTACCGGTACGCAAAAAACCGGGAGGATGCGGAAGACATGTTGCAGGAAGGTTTCATTAAGGTATTTACTCAGATCCGGCAATTTCAGAACAGAGGAGCGCTGGAAGGTTGGATCAGGAAAATAATGGTGCATACCTGTATCAATATCCTGAAGAAAAATAAAAAATTCACGGAAAGCGTGGATATCATTTATGCCAATAGCATTCAGATCAGGGAAGATGTAATTCCTTCGATTTTGCAGGCCAAACAGGTAATTGAATGTATCCGTTTGTTGCCGATGGGTTATAAAACGGTACTGAATCTTTACGCGATTGAAGGATTTTCGCATAAAGAAATAGGGAATATTCTGGATATTGAAGAAAGTACCAGCAGATCTC
>JAATGW010000123.1 GCA_015654495.1 Chitinophagales bacterium | reverse complement strand
GTTAAAAGGCAAGAGGCCAGAGGCAAGAGGAGCAGCTGGTCTTTGGAGAATTGATGTCTAAACTTTCTGTTTCTGTTTTCTGTTACTGTTTTTGCGCTTTCTCTTTACCCTTCCTGAATCAGGCAAAAGGCAAGAGGCAAGAGGCAAAAGGCAAAAGGAACAGCCGGCGTTTGAATAGTTCCCTCTTCTTTCCAGCTAACAGTACCCAGTCACCAGTCACCAGTACCCCGCTCAGGACTTACCAGGAATCCCAGTACTTCCTCAATGCTTTCTTCAGGCAAAAGAAGATGTGTTAATAAACCTGCTGTCTGCGCACCTTTGATATTAGCTTCATTATCGTCTACAAACAAAGTTGTTTCCGGTTCTAAATTCTGGTCGTTTAATATGTGCAGAAAGCCCTCCATATGGGGTTTTCTATGTCCGATTTCATGCGAATAATAAGCCTTTTTGAATAAATCATTCAGATGGGTATAGGACGTTGAATTTCTAAAGCTCAGTTCAAAAGATTCATAATGGATTCTGTTGGTATTGGAAAAGAGAAAGACCGGCATTTTATTTTTCAGCTCATGGATAAAAGCCAGGCTTGGCTGCCGGAAATCGAGCAGCATGGCATTCCAGGCCGAAACAATCTGGTCCGGTTCCAGTTCAATTCCTGATTCCAACTGCAGGTTCTTTATAAAATCGGCAGGTTCGTTATGTCCTGTTTCCAGTTTATCAAAAAGTGGTGTTGCCTTGAAAACAGTAAAAAGCTCATCAAAATGTGGGATTCCAAGATCAATAAATGCCTGCCGGGTCCGATCCGGAGCCAGGTTGATTAATACGCCTCCCAGATCAAAAATGACCGCCTTTATTGGAACAGAGTTTAGTTTCATGTTACAAAAATAGAAGTCTTAAGCCGGAAGTCATGAGACAGTCGAAAGTCATGAGACAGTCGGGAGTCAGGAGTCAACAGCCAGTGTCAGAAGTCCTTAGTCTGGAATTGGCTGCCGGCTTATGACTAATGACCAGGGCTCCAGACTCCAGTTTCCAGACTCCCGACTCCCGACTCCAGACTCCCGACTCCAGACTCCCGACTATTTTCTTTCTTCACTAAGCCCTTTTTATATATTTTTGCTGCCTGAAAAAGTAAAACGGGGTAACCTGAATTCTTTTTCCGGACCTATAGCTCAGTTGGTTAGAGCACCTGACTCATAATCAGGGGGTCCCTGGTTCAAGCCCAGGTGGGTCCACAAACACTGATCAGATCAGGTGGGTTAGAAATTACCATGCTCACGGTTATGACTGTGGGCTTTTTTTTAACCTTAACCTTTCATTAACCCGTGGCAAAATACTTTTGCCCCTTAACAAGATTTATGAAGCATTGCTTATCCGTTTGTCTGTTGCTGGCCTTTTTCGCCTCTGCCCAGGCCCAACAGCTGGACAGTTTACCTGTAGCACAACCAAAGAAAAAAGACTGGAGTAAACTTGATCTCAGTCAGCGATCAGCTGATCACCTGATGTTGCAATTCGGATATGCCGGCTGGATGAAAACGCCCGACACCATCAATACAGGAGGGTTTTCAAGATCATTCAATATTTATTTTTTCTTTGATTTTCCTTTTAAATCCAATCCGAGACTGAGTGTTGGCCTTGGGGCCGGATACGGATCGGATAATATTTTCTTTAAGAAAACCCTTGTAGATATTAAAAGCGGAACAGCTGTGATTATCCGCAAAGACACTATTACCCAATATAAAAAACTGAAACTGCAGACAGGATATATTGAAATACCGCTTGAACTCCGGTATTCAACCAATCCTGAAAACATGAATAAGGGTTTCAAATTTGCGATCGGAGCAAAGGTTGGCTTACTGGTTGACGGTAAAGTGAAAGCCAAGATCGACCGGGATGCAGCAGGCAATTCAGGTTATATCTATAAAGAAAAAGAAACAAAATATTTCCAGACCAGCCGTGTTGCCGGTATTGTGAGAGTAGGATATGGAAATTTCACTGTATTCGGCTCCTATACACTCACAACTTATTTCAAGGAAGGTGCAGGTCCGGCGGTCAAACCCTGGTCAATCGGTCTTTCATTAAGCGGATTGTAGCAAGACCTCAGGTCTCAGAAACCCGGCGAATTTCAAAAATGATTGTTCAGACCTGCGTGGTCTTTTAAGGCGGGTATTTTTAATACCTGCTTTTTTATTCCTTTTACTTCAAGGCTTCTACCTTTGTTAAAACACTTCGGCATTGATTGAAAAAAAGCAGATTCAGGATTCAGAAAAAGCAGTACTGGTAGGCGTTATTCATAAGAACCAAACAGACAGGCAGGTGACGGAGTATCTTGATGAGCTCTCCTTTCTTGCAGAAACTGCTGGTGCTGTTTCCACTAAAAGATTTGTTCAGCGGCTACAGCATCCGGATAGCAAAACATATATCGGTAAGGGCAAACTGGAAGAGATCCGTCAATATGTGCAGGGTAAGGATATCAGCGTAATTATTTTTGATGATGAACTAACCGGCGCACAAATAACAAATATCGAAAAGGCCCTTGATATCAAAACGATCGACCGAAGCGATCTGATCCTCGACATTTTTGCACGCAGGGCAAAAACCGCTCAGGCAAAGGCCCAGGTTGAGCTGGCCCAGTACCAGTATATATTACCAAGATTACGAGGCATGTGGAAACACCTCGAAAGGCTGGGTGGTGGCATCGGTACAAGAGGTCCGGGTGAATCTGAAATTGAGACTGACCGTCGTATTGTTCGCGAAAAAATATCACTCTTACGGCGACGGCTGTCCGAAATCGACAAACAGGCTTTTACACAGAGAAAAGACCGCGGCGAATTTATCCGCGTAGCATTGGTGGGATATACAAACGTAGGTAAATCCACCCTGATGAACCTGCTGACAAAAAGCGATGTGCTGGCAGAAAACAAACTATTTGCAACGCTTGATACAACAACAAGAAAAGTTGTTTTTCAGAATACCCCCTTTCTCCTGAGTGACACTGTAGGATTTATCCGCAAACTTCCGCATCACCTTGTTGAAAGTTTTAAGAGTACCCTTGATGAAGTAAAAGAAAGCGATATCTTACTTCACGTGGTTGATGTTTCTCATCCGCAATATGAAGATCAGATCAATGTGGTTAATGCAACCCTTGCTGAACTTAATTGCCACGACAAGCCCTGCATCACCGTTTTTAATAAGATGGACCAGTATGAAAAACAGAATATAGATGAATGGCTTGATGATGAAGTAAAAGCTTCTCTGATCAATGAGCTTATGGAACGCTGGCAGCGGGAAACCAATGGCAATGCTGTTTTTGTAAGTGCAATCATGCATCAGAATATTGACCAGTTAAGAACAGTGATCCTCCAAAAAGTCAGAGAGATTTATCGTATCCGCTATCCATACAAAACTGAATTTCCGTATTGATACATGGGAGAGAAAAAATACAGGTGGCACCGGATAGCTGGTTCAAAAGAGGAGTTGCTGCTGAACAGCCCGAATGGCATTTGTGAAATCAGGATACAGGAAAAAAATATCTGCATCACCAACTATCGGGAAGGACTATACGCTTTTTCAGCAAAATGCCCGCATGCAGGCGGGTATCTTTCAGAAGGCTATGTGGATATACAGGGAAATATAGTTTGCCCAGTGCACAGATATAAGTTTAATCTGGCCAACGGAAGAAACGTGAGCGGGGAAGGATACTATCTTAAAACATATCCGGTTGAAATTCGTGAGGATGGCATTTATGTCGGAATAGAAGCAAGCTGGTTGTTTTGAGGTAAGAAGTAAGAGGTAAGAAATACTGAAGTCAATCCATTCCAAGAGGAAAGAGGTAGGAAGTAAGAGGTAAGAAATACTGAAGTCAATCCATTCCAATAAAATAAATACAATCCGGTAGATGGAAATCTCAGCAAAGAGACTTTATCGTTTTCTTCTGTTTCTTGCAATCGCCGTGAATTTTTCAGGATTATTTCTGATTATTATTGGACCGGATGGTTCGCTTTATGCCGCGATTTCAAAGAAAATTGCGTTGACGGGAAACTGGTTTGAATTATTTGGCAACGGCACTGACTGGCTGGATAAACCGCATTTCCCTTTCTGGATAACTGCCATCTCTTTTAAAATTTTTGGTATTCATTACTGGAGTTATAAACTGCCGGCTGTTCTTTTTTTACTGATGGGTGCAGGGTATACCTATGCTTTTGCAAAACAATTGTATAATCAAACGATTGCAATATGGTCTGTTCTGATTTTGCTTACAGCTCAGCATATCATTCTTTCCAATAATGATGTGAGAGCCGAACCTTATCTCACGGGCCTGATCATTGGTTCAGTATATTATTTTCACCGTACGATTCTTTCCAAAAAATTTCTTTCGCTTTTTCTCGCCAGTCTTTTTGCGGCCTGTGCTATAATGACCAAGGGTATGTTTGCCCTGATACCTGTTGGCGCAGCAGTGGGTGGTCATCTGTTGTTAACCAAACAATGGAAGGAAATTTTTCACTGGCGCTGGCTGGTTGTGCTGATATTGGTTATGATTTTTATCAGTCCGGAATTATATGCATTGTATTATCAGTTCGATTCCCATCCGGAAAAAACCGTGTTTGGTACGACTCATGTTTCAGGACTGAAATTTTTTTTCTGGGATAGTCAGTTTGGGCGATTTTTCAATACCGGACCTATTAAAGGCAAGGGAGACCCCTCATTCTTTCTGCATACAACATTATGGGCTTTTCTTCCCTGGTCAATTATTTTCTTTGTTGCAATATTCAGGTTGCTGAAGGATGCAATACGAAAAGTTAGACCAACGGAATGGTATACCCTATGCGGTACGGTTGTTACTTTTCTGTTGTTTAGCCTGTCGCGTTTTCAGCTGCCTCACTACATGAATATTGTGTTTCCTTTTTTTGCGGTTATCAGTGCATCCTATTTGTACAATCTGCACGAAAAGCGGCCTTTGAAAATTTTTGATGGAATACAAACGGGAATTGCTGTTGCACTGATCTTGCTGGTTGCAGGTTTATATCTTTTGTACAGACCGGCTGAAACCAACTGGCTTGCCGTTATACTGATATTGTTATTGTTCGCTGGAATTTTCTTTATACCAGCCGGCTGGCATAACCGGACAAAAGACAGGATCTTAACCCGAAGTATACTTGCAGTTGTATCTGCAAATCTTTTTCTGAACTGGATTTTTTATCTTGATCTGCTAACCTATCAGGGTGGCACAACCGCAGCAAAATACATAAACAAAAATCTGCCGGGTATTTCTGTTGTACAGTTATTTCCCAGATTCAGCTATACACTGGAATTTGATCTGGATGCGCCATTGATAACTATCCCATCGCTCTCAGATACCTTTAAGTTGAAGAAACCTTATATTCTGTTTCTTCAAAAGGGTGATGATTCGTTGATGTTGATCAAACCGGTAAAAGAAGTTCCACAGTTCCATATCAGCAGGATAAGCAGTAAATTCCTTAATCCCTCAAAAAGGGAAGCACAGCTGAGCGCGTTCAGAATTTATCTTATTGAATAATTTTTTATTGATCGATATTCCCGAAGTAATTATTCCGGATAATTTATCTTTCACCATTCAGGAGTTGCATCAGAACTGCACTGATTCTTTTTCAGATCCATTTTTTTTGAACCGACAACCTGGGAGCGAATTGCAGTTATGCATGCGGAAATACCGGCCATAACAGCTGCTCCCAGGGTGATTTGGAGGTCAATGCAATTAAGATAAAGATTATTGTATACAGGGTCGGCAAGAAACACACGCAAATAATTTCTCTCCGTTTATTTCCAGCCTTTCCGGCGTGTATTCCATTTCGGCATGCTTAGCTTAATAAAATTATCTGAAGAGATGATAACAAAGGAGCCGCAGAGAAAGCATCCTGTGTAATGCAGACAGTTAGTCCGGCGCTAAAATCCGGATTTAATTATTGAGTAAGCTGTGAAGGGTGGCGAAAAGAAAAAAAATTTATCAATCAAAAACACATGTAAATTACCCGTCTTTTGTTATCCTAAATGTTCCGCTAACTGTGAATAGAAAATTGAACCCTGTTAATCGCCGTTTTTTTATCATTGTTTGCATAGTTAGTTGTTTGCTGATTTTCCCGGCAGTGGTTAGTGCCCAGGATACAACATTGAAAAATAATTCAGCTCCGGTTGAAGACCTGGGAGATTTTGCCCGGCGTATACTTCATAAAAAACTGGATTCTGCAAAAGCCGCAAAGAAAAAAAAGGTGGCTATTCTGCCATCCATAGGTTATAATCCAAGCCTGGGTGCTGTAATCGGAGCAAAGATTTCCGGTCTGAAACAACTAGGAAATCCGGAAAATACCAACCTTTCATCTTTTGGCTTTGAAGCAGTTTTGAGTTCGAAGGGAGTTATCACTCTCCAGGCCCGTCATAATATATTCAGAGAAGCTAATAAATGGAATATCCAGGGCAACTGGCAATTTTCAAAATATTTAATCGCAGATTATGGATTAGGTACGGGAAATAAAGATTACCTGACTAAGAGTGACAGTTCGTTTCCAATCAAGTTTAATTATATCCGGCTGACACAAGGGGCCTACAGAAAAATCGGCAATGACCTTTATGCAGGATTAGGTGTAACCTTTAATATCCGTACAAAGATCGATGACGAGAAACTTGAAACTTTACCCAGTTCACCACATAAGCGATATAGCGAGCGTAACGGTTTTGATACCAGTAATTATTCGTCAAACGGGCTCGCGTTAGTATTGTTATATAATACCCGCGATCACCCCCTCCGATCTTATAGTGGCACTTTTGCTGAAATCATTTTCCGATTTAACCCGGAGTGGATGGGCAGCGCAAAACAATCAATTCAATTTTATTACGATCTCAGACAGTACATAGGCCTCAGCAAAAAAAATCCGGAGCATGTATTGGCTTTCTGGCTTACTGCTTCATACAAACTGAGCGGTACGATACCTTATCTTGAACTACCAGCTACGGGTTTTGATATATATAACAGGTCAGGCCGCGCTTATACAATTGGCAGATTCAGAGGCCCCTCTTATGCTTATTTTGAATCAGAATACCGCTTCCCGATAACACGCAACAAATTGCTGAGCGGAGTCGCTTTTTTTAATTTACAATCCGCATCCGATGATCTTGGTAAAAAAGTATTTGAGTATTGGGAGCCTGGCGGTGGTGCCGGACTTAGAATTCTTTTACAGAAGCAGAGCCGTTCAACCATCTGTCTGGACTATGCCATAGGTAAATACGGATCGAGTGGAATTTTCTTTGGATTGAACGAAGTGTTTTAACCTAAAAAAGTTCCGAATAGGCTGCTCCTGAGGAAAATTTTCTGATTATGATTGGAGATGAATACTGGGATTAAAAAATGAAATTAGTGATCAGGGTTCCATAAAATCCAGCAGCGTTTATTTTGAAATGGCGAATGCACTAAAAAAGCTTGCGTAAATTAACAATAGTTGTTTGTCCTGTATCAGGTTTAATAAACCCTGTCATCGGCATTGCCAGATCCATGGTTATATAAAGAATGGAAGATGCGAGTAAAGCAAATACTGCAATCACTATCCATTCCTTTCTTTTAATGGTAGGTGTTGTAAATCCTCCTACGAGACAAATGGCTAAAGCAAGGGTAATCAGCATCAGTGAAATCGGGGCCGGTATTCCTGAACCAAGTAACGCTTCTCTTTTTATGCCTATGTCAAACAAATTAGCCAGTGTTGTTGCCATGCCTGCTGCTGCACTGCTCAACTCTGTTTTTTTTGACGTTTCTACTGTTAGTTTCCATAAGCTTGTCGCTGTGCTTGTCAACTCTTCCCTGTTCTTTCTGAATACAGATTCATTTTCTGCGTCTTCATAGTAAGAAATCCGTTCTTCGAGATATTTGCGCAATTCCGTACGATAGATATTCCGTACGCTATCAGGGAAAAAATCTGTTTTAATAATTGCGTTTCTAAGAATATTGGCTTCATCCACAATCATGCTCCTCACGTTTTCAAAACGGGTGCCGGACTGACTGAATGTAAATGCAAGCATAAATCCCCATAAACCAAATAATGCCCCGAGTAAAGAATTTACACCACCCCGGGTATCCCCTTCCTCCGCATGCCAGAATCTTTTCCTCATCCTGTTCCCCAGAAAAAGCACCACAAGCATCAAAACAAAGAGTGCAAAACAAATGAGTAAAGGATCCAGCTCTGACAGCCTTGACTTATCCATGGTAGTTATTTGATACTAAAAAGGTATCAATTTTATACGCCTTTCAGAAACTTATTTCATGCTGGTGGAATACTTCATTACCCGTTTTTCTTTTTATTAAAATTCATGCTGCGCAAAAAGAAATAGCGGGCACCGATATCCATGCTCCATTGATATCGCCCGGGAAAATCGCCAAACATCCCCGCACCTGGTGAAATCCAGATATTCATACGTTGTACCGGCGCATAAGTAGCACGGCTTCTAAGATTCATTGACAGACCGCCGCGTACATAATCAATATACCATTCAGGCGCCAACACCGTCCAGAATCTCCTCGTCCATGATTTAATGAGTATCGCCTGGATTTTTGTAAAACTTACATTGGGCCTGGTTTCATCACCACTTACTGCATTCGCCTGCTGCAGAACCAAAGCAAAAAGCATTTTATTTTTTGGTATTAAAACAGAATAGGAAACTACCGGAACAATGATGTTCTTACCAGTACCGAGAACAGGCGACCGGGCTGTATTTATACTGATTTCAACAGAAGCAGTAAATGCAGATTTTGGTTTTTCGAGAAATTTGTATCCAAGCAGGCGGAAAGAAATATCTCCGATACCCGATGATCGGTAATCTGCTACAGTCTTTACTGAATTATAGACATAGGGAATGTCCAGTCTGGTAGTAAACTTTTTCCCGATTTTTACAACAGTTCGCACGATGGCCTGATTTAAATAAAAATCAGATCCGTTCCTTTTATAGTGCTGCAATTCATTATATACTTCTACTCTTGTAAAAAATTGCGAAGGATCATCAGCGTTTATTTTGACCGGTTCTTTTTTCAGTGAATCAGATGAGGTTTGTGCATGAATGAAGCATAATGGGTGCATAAAAAAACACAGCAGCAACAAGTTCTTCATCTTTACATCCATTGATGTGCATTAGCAAATGCAAAAACTATGAGATCAAAAATATTTTCTACCTGATTTTTGCAATGTAAAAATCCAGTCAGAAGACGGCATGCTCATAGTTACACAAATATGCCGATACTTTATCTGCAGAACCGTATTTTGACCGCAGGCATTCTTTCATAGGTAATGACACCCGCAATCTGATGTTCATCAAATCAATTCCATCTTCGTTCCTACCGAAGCCAAATCTCAAAATCCCTACTGTGTATCGTATCATCCACACACAATTCTAACTTGTCTCCCGTGACAATCGGACTTCGGCGTATCCATGGATTATTTTAAAGCTCCGATTTGAGCGCTGAATACGCCCGCCAGCTTTTTTTTTGCAAATGACAGTAACACCAATGAAATCCCGGTAAATATCACCTGTAAACCAAGCAGTGTAGAAATTGCAATTACACCGAT
This sequence comes from Chitinophagales bacterium, assembly GCA_015654495.1. Lineage (GTDB taxonomy): Bacteria > Bacteroidota > Bacteroidia > Chitinophagales > Chitinophagaceae > Pollutibacter. The sequence goes on along the minus strand of JAATGW010000123.1, from coordinate 8,899 downwards.
ACCTATATTGAAGAGCATCATTACAGCAATTGCAACAGATAACCCGCCGGCCACTAGCAAAATCCATCCGATCGTATTGTCATTTTTAAGCGACCACCCCAATCTGAAAAGAAAAACGGCTGACATCAGGACCCATAAACCAAAGATCAGGGTAATTATTTTCATCGTATCCAGTAAATTGAAGGCCATCAATAACCCAAAAAGACAAGTGATGACACTCCATAAAAGTGACATGCCATCTTTTTCATATTTGCCTGCGCCAAACCAGGAGATAATACCTGCCAGGCCTGTAATAATCACTATAATCGTAAACCAAAGAGAAAGGCCTGCGAGCACTGCTGTAGGATTATTAAAAATGAAGATGCTAAGGATGATTAATAAAATGCCCTGCAGTAGTATCACCCACCATTTTTTGAATAAAATTTGTAACATAATAGTTGAATTCAAGTGTATAAAGAATAGGACTTATTGTTAAACTGCTGCAGCAGCGGGCCGGATTTATTATTCCGGAACCTGCATAAGTTTTAGTTCTTCAGCCAGCATAGGTATACCGAGATTCGCTGCCTGCATACCTTGTGAAACACAGATTTTAAGTACTTCCATAATTTCTTCCACAGTGGCTCCCAGTTTCAGCGCAGTACGGATATGCCGGCGTGTTCCCGGTGCATACATATGCGTGATAGATGCATCAACAGCAATGCTCAGAAATTCCGCAAGTTTCGGCGTGAGTACTCCGCTGGAATAAACGGGAATACTTACAGCAATAATAGCTTCAGTCCAGGCCGGATCTAATTCGTAAAATCCATCCCAGCCATTATTCCATTGACCCCCGGCTTTCATTTTGTCGCAAACAGGAGTGGCTACCGGTAACTTCTTAGATGGCTTAATGCCAGCAGATTCTGCTTCTTCTAAAAGAATTGGTGCACCGAGGCTGGCTGTGTGTATCGAGAGTAGTGAAGCAATCTTGATAATCATCAGAATCTCATCACGTGTGGCACCAGCTGCCAGCGCACCTCGGATATGACGCCGGGTTCCTTCAGCGCTGAGATTTGTACAGGCGCAATTCACCGCGGTACTGATCAACTCAATTTCTTTGAGGGGCAGTATACCATTGGTCCAGGGACTGTTTGTCATTAGTGCGCATTGTTCAGCCCAATCAGGCTCCCAGGCTTGAAGTTGCTCCGTTACAGCAGTTTCCCAGGGTCCTGAGACCAATATCTGTTTTGAAACTGTTTTCCTGTCTGAATCGATATTGCTTTTCATAATCCTCGGGTTTATTCTGTTCCTGAATACTTAAATTATTTGAACTGTCTCATGTTTGAAGAAAGGCGACAACCTGAAGGATTTCGAACCTGGATTTTCAGGATACAAAGCATCATCCTTAAAAAGAATGAAGCGTGAGTATTTAATCTTCAGGTAATATTTATTCAACCGTTTTTTGAATTTTCTGAGAAAAATCATTTCTAAAGAAATAATGCCTTGATTCATTTTTACTTCTGATAACAAATCCTCTGGGTCTCCTCAGGTCATTACAAGAGTAATTAAACAAGACTTAAAAATCCCACTGCTGGAAAAAAAATTTTAAAAAAGAGGTGTGGAAACACCTCTTAACCAAAACTAACTGCATGAGAAAATATATAAACCGAAGTAATAATCTTCACGAAATATCTAATGACTTTTATCCTCAACACCTATCAACTTTATTACGCATAAACTTAAAAATCCCTCTGTTCAGAAAAAAAATTATTAAAAAGAAAATTGAAAATTATCTGGCAAACTGAGGCAGGAAATTCAATGTGAAGTAAAATTGCCTGATTCGTAGATTGTTATTGGTTTTAAGTTTTCTCTGCAAAAAGGAGGGAAAAATAATTAGGGTCTGCTGTTTATATTTTTAAGACATGACATGCAAGGGTTTTTGATGAAAGGTGCCACCAACCTGGTCCCCGGGCTCCTATGGAGCCCCTGTTTGTAGCCACTCGATTTTACATACAAACGCATTGATCGCTCCGGTCAGGAGCGTCCTGTAAAATGAAATTTGTTCCCCTTTTTCACGAAGACACAAGGGCAAAAATTGGGGGTCACTTTATTTTATTCCGGAACAACTGACCTGCACAGGACGCTCCTGCTAATCTGATCATTGCATACACCACTCTTAATCAGCAGACCCTAAGTAGGACCTGTAGTAACAGCTTTTAACGTTAACAAACTGGATAAGAAAAAAACTGAGAAAAACGTGCTGGTTATAAGGAAGGACTAAAGTACAACGGACCAACGATCTCAATTTTAGAATTGTCATTTAATTGAGTTCGCCTTCACAAAATTATACTTAAAGCCGAAAAGCCAGGTTGCTCCATGGGTTGCATAGTAGTCATTGGTATACTCAAATTCGTAGCTATTAAGGATATTTGAACCCTGGGCAAAAAACCGCAAATTATAGAGTAGCTGGTATTCTCCATAAAAACCAAGCCTGAAAACCGGCGACGAACTTTCAACAACATAATTGATTGTATTCTGATCATGTGGTATTCGCCCGTAGGCAACATCCAGAAAATATTTATTAAAGGAGTTAGATTTTATACCGTCCGCTTCGGTAAGATTGATCGAAACAGAACCCCGGTCGGTTTTCCCGAATAATCTGAAAAAATTATAGGTAAAATAAAAACCTGCTACATGTTTTGGAAGATTGAACAATCTTGTACCCGGCGACTGACCTTCGAACTGAGAAAATAAATAATTGCCCGTAGTGTCCCCTACCACGGAATTCATAATTGAAAAATTTGCCTGGAGAGTGAAGCGTTTTGTATTGTACTCACCAGAAAATTCCCAACCACGGTTAACTATTTCAGCTGAATTGGTGGATATATAAGCTCCAATGGTTGAATCATTAATATCCGGACCCAGGCCCTTCTGACCAATCATATTATCCAGAATATTGTCATAATAAACTACTTCAAATTTGTACTTTCCTTTTTTATCATATAGCTCGACACCATAATCAAATCCCTGCTGGCTCTGGGGTTTAATATCCGGATTGGGATATAAAATAGTAAAAGCATTTGCAGGCTGTCCAAACCTGTCAGAATAAGATGGTGCTGTAATTCCCCTTCCCCAGGAAATTTTTGGTTTCACTATTAAGCTACCCATAGCAAAATTTGTTGTAATACCCAGCCTCGGGTTCAGGGCAGCCTTAAACAGCTCATTTTTTTCATAGCGTAGCCCCAGCGTCAGATACACATTTTTATAGTTCGGATTGATCTGAATAAAGGACCCGAAATTTTCATTATCGGGATCCTTGTCAAGCAATGTTCTGGTTGCACTTGCCCTGTTAAACCTCCACGCATAAGAATATCTTTTATACTCAGCGCCACTAAGAATAGTTGCGCCAAAATCATTACTTGTACTTCCGAGCATTAACGTATTTGAATACCGGATGGTGGCAGTATTATATTCTTCTGAGAAATAGGAAGTTTGAAGCGGAGTAATACCATCATATTTTGGAAGCTCAGCAGTTCCATTAGTGGTATAACCGGCATCCAGTTTATTTACCCAGTTTTTTGCAGTGTTATGCAAAAGATTTATGCCGGCAATAAAGGTTTCAGTGAGCCCATCTTTATGCAGTGAAGGTCTGGGCCTTACATTATACCACTCATAAGCCGGAATTGTATCGCCGGAACCGAGCGCAATCAGGATATCGGTTCTTGGATGGATGGCAGTATCATATACCGGGCTCCTGGAAATGCCAAAATTTCGTTCATTATAACGGGCGGTAACAGTTGCCTGCAGTTTACCCAGATTAATTCTGGTATTAAGATAAAAGCCCTTGTTTTTTTCACCACCGTCCGGCAGATAGGGTCCAACTGTTCGGTATGATGTTCCAAGGGTTAGTACTACTTTTTTAAATCCGGCGGTCATTTCAAGATTATGCAATTGCTGGAAGGGATTTTTTTCAACCCATTTGCTTTGATAAAAACCTGCACTGCTGGTAAGATTGACACTGACCTGATCAGTTCTTCCTTTTTTAGTAAAGATCTGCACAATGCCACCATTGCTGCCTGTGCCATACATGGTGGCTGCGCCCGGGCCTCGCACGACTTCTATACGATCGATATTGGTTTTATCCAATTGACATAAATAACTTACACCACCTGCATATTCAATTCCATCTATATAAACCGCAACGGTTCCGAGTGCATTTTGACCACCTGTGCCCCGTATGTTTAAGACGGGAATTCCTTCCGGCGCATCTCCGGCATTAAAACTAAATGTACCCGGAACCAATCCCCTGAAAATCTGGTCAACAGTATTGAAAGGCAATTTTTCCAGGGTCTTTGCATCAATAATGGTTACGGCTGTTGCATCCGCTTTTCTTTTTATGGCGCTCAGATTTCCGCCGACTATGAATGTTTCCATCGGTTTCACATCCGATTTTAACTGAACATTCATTTCCGCTCTTTCCACTCTTAGTTCCCTGGTACTATGACTTATGGAAGAAAAAATCAACACTTCATTCTGACCCGTGATAATCTGAAACCTACCATTGCTATCGGCAACCGTGCCCTGTTTTTTACCCTTAACCATCACCGTTACATCAGTGATAGGGTTACCAGTTTCATCGGTGATAGTTCCTCTGACAGGGATAGTTGTTGTAGGTGTAGATGCCGCTGGTATACTGGTGGCTGGCTGCTGCCTTCTGGAGATGGTAACCGTTTTATCAGCTAATACCCAGCTGAGTGGCTGATCTTTAAATATCTCGTTTAATGCTGTTTCCAGGGTTACATTATTCAATTGAACTGTTACCGGTCTGGATTCCTTCAGCAGATCTTCATCATAAAAAAAGAGAATTCCGGTTTGCGATTTAATTATTGTGAAGATGTTTTTTAAGGGGATGTCCCTACCGGAAAAGTTTACGGTTTGGGCATCCCCCTGAAAAGAAGCCAGTAACAAAACGGTTATCATTACTAAACCTGTTAACTTCATAGCTAGCCCTGGTTAACGCATTCAAAAAATGCATCTTCAAGTTAACTTGCATATTTTTGTAAAAGTTTGGGTTTGACAATGAATAACTCTTCAAGCGTTTTGTTTATTTAAATTAACCCAAATGTCCGCCAGGAATGTTCGCGCATTTCTGGCTTTTTTTTTGGGTTTCCTGTTGAGGACGATTTTTACTGTACAATCAGTTTTCTTCCCTCGATACGGCAATGCACATTATTTGTTTCCAGGATTTTGATAATCTGCTCAATGCTGAGACTTCGTTGCATTTCACCGCTGAACTGTTTCTGCGGTATTGCACCTGAAAAAATAATCTCTATATCATACCAGCGGGCTATCTCCCGCAAAGCCATTTCCACACTGGCGTTTTGAAAATTGAAAACACCGTTTTTCCATGCTATCTCCTGTTCCGCATCTGGTTGTTTTTCTACACTGATCTGGTTATCTGCGTTTAACTGTGCCTGCTCACCGGGTTTAATTATGCGTGAATCATGGCGGATAAGGCCCGTAACTTTTACACTTCCCTCCAGCAAGGTTGTATTGATTGTTGGTTCATCAACATAGGAGTTGATAACAAAATGAGTTCCTAAGACTTCTACCTCCGCCTTGTCTCCGATTTTTATTTTAAAAGGCATTGAAGGATTTTTTGCCACTTCAAAATAGACTTCACCCGTCACCTCTACTACACGTTCCTTTCCGGAAAAAGCTACCGGAAATCGAACAGACGATGCTGCATTTAACCAAATGAGCGTACCGTCGGATAAAGTGAGTTGGTATTGACCACCTCTCGGGGTAGTGATACTGTTATACAAAACACTGGCTGGCTTTTCATTTAATGATGTATAGGTCAGCTGGCCATTGGCCGGCTTTAATAAACTAATATTCCCTTGTTTTGCAAGGGTACCATTGGCGGCATTTTCCAGAAATACGGTAGATCCATCAGCCAGGGCAAGTATGGCCTTGTTTCCCCCAGGTTTTATCTCTTTATTTGCAGAGTCCGTTTTCACAATAGCCGGCTGAACTTCATTTTTGCTGCCAAAGAACTTAAAGACTGCAAAGCCTCCAACTAATATCAGAGCCGCGGCTACGAACCGGATCCAGCTTTTCGGGAAAAAAGGCACTACTCTTCCTTTATCAGCGTCCAGTTGACTTTTTATCTGTACAAAAATTCTGTCGGTTTCGGATTGCCACCGGCTTCCATCATCGGGTTCGTCGAAGGTTGCCAGACTTTCCGCTATAAGTGTCCGAAGGGCAGATTCACTACCGGGGTCATTGAAATGATTCAGTAATTGTTTCACTTCTTCCGGTGAACACTGGTTATCAAGATATTTTCTAAATAATTCCTGCATATGGATTTAGTGTTCAAGAGCCTTCCTTAGCTTTTACGAACGGTCTGGAAAAAACCTCTGCTTGAAACGGATTTTTTTAATAGAATGTTTATTTATGAAATCAGCCATATTATCATGGCAAAACCAGGTAAAGTGCTTTTGCGGCTCTGCAGATGATCGCGGATTGCCTTGGTGGCCTTTACGATATGATCACTGATAGTAGACAAAGAGATACCCAGCAAATCACTTACTTCCTTATAGCTTTTGCCCTCCAGTTTACATAGCCGGAACACCTGTTGCCGCTGAGGAGGTAAATTATTAATGGCGTTTTCAAGCGCGGCAGATTTTTCATCGTCTGTAACGATTTCCTCAAGTGCCATATAATTAACTGTGGACAATGCAATTAATTCTGCTTCTAATTTCTTCTCTCTTGTTGCCTTGCGAAAGAAATCATAGGCTTTGTTCTCCGCTATTTTGAAAAGAAAGGCTGAAAAGGATTTAAGAGGATCCAGTGAAGCGCGGTATTCCCATACTTTTAAAAATACATCCTGAAGTATTTCTTCTGTCTGAGTTGTTGATTTAAGTAATCTGAACAGGTTGCCGTATAATTTAGGGCCGTATACTCTGTAGATTTTTTCAAATGCCAGTTGATCGCCTTGTCTTATCCTGAGCAGAATCTCTTTCTCTTGTTCCGGTGAATCAAACACGTGCAGTCAGTTAAATTGTCTATGAAAGTAGATATATATGACGAAATTTCCTAAACTCCCACCTTTCAAAGCACATGTCGCAGACCAGGGTCGGAAAATAGTTATTGCTGCTTCGGCAGGCTTTCTCTCCTCCTTCGCATACAAAACATGAGTTCTCAAAAATAACCGGCTACCAAAGCAGAGGGTTTTTAAGGAGGGCGCGTAATCAACTTGAAGGTCCCTGGATTTAAATAGATGCACGACTCTTTTTGGTGTGAAGGTTTAATAGCCAACCGTTTTCTGAACATTCATGCAGTTTAAAATACGAATGACAAAACAGTCTGATAAATTTCTTCATACCATTTATAATATTTCAGAATGATATTTTTTTCGTCAGCAAATCAGTACAGCGGATAAAGATATCGTTTGAAGAAATCCCATCTCCTGAAAAGCACCTTTTAATAAAAATTTAATAGTAAACAAATCAATTATGAAACGCATTCTTTTTTCAGCCGCCATTATTTTTATGATTTTTGCATTGCCGCAGATGGCAAAGGCACAGGTGGATACCAGCACTAAAAAACCTGTTGACTCAACTATCGCAATAAAAGATTCAACTGCAATTGATACTGCTGCAGTGAAGAAACCTGCTGACACTTTAAGCATTGTAGCTACTCCAATGAATTGCTACAAACAATGGCTGGATGTTTTCACAGAACGAGGTGTTAAACCACTTACTGATGGAACGCATGAAGTTGTTATCGCATTTAAAAGCAAGGAAAGCTGCCATTGTTATATGGGAAAGGTTGAAATAGCGGGAGGAAAATTAAAAGCGCCTCTATATGTACAGACAGAAGGCGGAAGCTATAAAACCTTTGTTGAAATGGGCAAAAAACTAGACCCCGATTTTCTTGCTGTTCAGGGCGATGCTTTATGGCAGGTCACTAATGGAATGAGCGTTTTATTTCAAACTGTTGATCAGGAATATGGAAGAGTGTTTTTCTACAAATCCCTGAATAAAAACAAGCTCGCTAATAAAGAGGCCCCCTCACCATCAGATTTACTAAAATAAATTAGCGGGATTTGGCTTCCGGACTGCTTATTCATTTAACCCGCTGGATACCAAAAAGAATAAATCGCATAGCCTGATAAATGATGACAATCATGATAACACAGGTGTTTGTTTTTCTTAAGAAATAAAGTCACAACGAGCTTTTTGACTTTTATATCTTTAACAACCGGTTTTGCGAACCACTGATTTATCGACAATTTTAATGAACGCATAGCGGAATAGATCCTGATGTTTTTCGCTGGTTAATACTAATCTTTACAAAGGAATTGTATGGTTAAAGATCTGCTTCATGAACCCGAAGCAAAACAACGAACGATTGAAGAAAGGATGGCAGCAGGGAAGGCCCTCAGAAATAAAATTCCAAGAACCCAACTGGGCGATTTTAAACCAACAGCTAAACGTTCAGATCCGGTAAGTATCCTGGAAAAACAGGGCAAATCCCGTTTACCGGCGTTGGTGCCTATCCGTTATGCGAGGATGCTAACCTCCCCGTTTGCTTTTCTTCGGGGGGCAGCGGCAATAATGGCAGCCGACCTTGCAAATAGTAAAACCACGGGGATACAGGTGCAGGCGTGCGGAGATATGCATGTGGCCAATTTTGGGGTATTCGCTTCTGCAGAACGTAACCTGATATTTGGGATCAATGATTTCGATGAAACAATTCCCGGCCCCTGGGAATGGGATCTTAAAAGGCTGGTGGCAAGTATAGTGGCCAGTGGCCGGTTCTTAGGAGCAGATAAAGCTCTCTGTGCAACAGCAGTGCGGGAAGCGGTAAAAACCTATCGCCAGCGAATGAAAGAATTTCCCGAGAAGCTGAGCGCGGC
>JAATGW010000214.1 GCA_015654495.1 Chitinophagales bacterium | reverse complement strand
TGGCTTGCAGTAGAAGTTCATATCAGTCAGTACCGCGCACCCCGTTTCCGCGAATGGATCACCGGACTCTAAACGCCTGCCTGCCGGCAGGCAGGTTCAACGTTGAACGGCTGTTACTTACTACTATGCATTCCCGTGCTTTTTATAGCTGATGTGCTGGTGCTCCGGTTATTACCACAGGAGAGCATTAAAATCGCAAACATCATCAGCAGAATCATTTTTCCCATCTTATCGTCTTTTTTTGAAACTGACCACCGATGGTTTTTTTCTGTTGCATTGATTTCAACAAAAGGCGCTCTTATCACATTTTTTTAACGAATGAAGTTCAAATGGTTTAATTCAATCTAAAAAAAAGGCTGATTTTTAAAACGGCTCCTGCGGCGCAGCTTTAAATTGAAAGATTTTCAGTTTGCAGGACAGTACAGGGTAGAAGCACCGGGCGAATTCACCAATTTATGAGCTTACCAGACAGGTTTAAATTATTCTTTAGTAATTTAAGCACCCGATTGTAAGCTAAAAACCATTTTCGCATGCGTGTATGTTCCTGCATTTCTGCTTCCTGCACAAGTCTGTTCTTATTTACTCTTCTTTTTTTCGTCAGTTGTAAAAACGATGAGCAGCTTGTAAAAAAAGCTCCGAATCCAAAAACCGACAAACTAAAACTGGCCCCTGGCTTTGTTGCTGAACACCTTTATAGTCCTTCAGATTCGTTGAAGGGTTCCTGGGTATCGATGACCTTCGATGACAAGGGCAGGATGATTGTTTCAGATCAGTATGGAGCTTTGTATCGCCTGAATATACCGGCGATAAGCAATGATACCTCAAAGCCAGTGATTGGAATTGAGAAACTGTTTATAGGAAATCTATCTGACACAACCGGCGCAGATTCGCTTCGTAAAGCAGTGCAGATGGGTTATGCGCAGGGCCTTTTGTATGCGTTCAACAGTTTGTATGTGATGGTAAACCACAACAAAGATTCTGCCTTTCCCAAAGGCAGTGGCTTGTACAGACTAAAAGATACAAATGGCGATGATCAGTTTGATAAAATTGAACTGCTCCGTGAGTTAAAAGGAGAGGGTGAACATGGTCCGCATAGTATTGTTCCTTCGCCAGATGGGAAATCCTTATATGTAATTGCGGGCAATTTTACTGATCCACCTGAAATGAATTCCTATCTGCTTCCAAAAACCTGGAAAGAAGATAATCTTTTTCCAAAAATTACTGATCCGAACGGGCATGCGACAGACAGAACTGCTCCGGGTAGCTGGATAGCAAAAATTAATCCTGAAGGTACAGACTGGCAGCTCGTAAGTGCAGGTTATCGCAATGCTTTCGATATGGCCTTCAGCGACGATGGCGAACTATTTACCTATGATTCGGATATGGAATGGGATTTCGGGATGCCATGGTATCAGCCTACCCGTATCTGCCACGCAACAAGCGGAAGTGAATATGGGTGGCGTACGGCGAGTATCCGTTGGCCCCCGACTTTTGCCGATGATCTGCCTGCTGTTATCAATATTGGTCAGGGCTCACCAACAAATCTGGTAAGCGGAAGAAATTCGAAATTCCCGGAGAAATACAGAAAATCCATATTCGCATTCGACTGGAGTTTCGGAATTATTTATGCAATTCAACTGATCCCGGATGGATCTACTTATAAAGCTGAAGCGGAAGAATTTATTTCAGGGTCACCTTTGCCATTGACTGATGGTGTTGTTGGTCCCGACGGCGCTCTGTATTTTTTAACTGGTGGACGCAGACTGGAATCTGATCTTTATCGTGTGTACTATACAGAAAAAGAAGACGAAAAAGCAGAAACGCCCGCAACCGATAATTCTGGTTCCGAAGCCAGAGTTCTTCGCCACCAACTGGAAGCTTTTCATCAGAAACAGGATACAGCTGCTATCAGTGCTGCCTGGGCACAATTAAATAATCCGGATAGATTTATCAGGTATGCTGCGCGTATCGCCATAGAGCACCAGCCTTTGGAATGGTGGCAAACAAAAGCATTGGCTGAAAAAGATCCGGTAAAATTAATTTATGCGAGTGTAGCTCTCGCCCGGAACGCCTCACCGGCAATAAAATCAGAGCTGTATAAAGCATTAATGACTATTGATTATAATGCCCTGAATGATTCCTATAAAAATGATTTGTTACGTGCAGTTGAACTGGTTATCACCCGTATGGGTCAGCCGGATGGCGCACAAAAACAGGAATTGATCAGCTATCTCGGTAGTCATTATCCTGCAAACTCAAATCTTTTAAATCGTTCATTTAGTAAAATACTGGTTTACCTGGATGCACCTGATGCTGTAGCAAAAACTATGGCACTCATGGAAAAGGCTGTAGATGATACTACGGGTGCTGAAACGGTTTCTAATTCTTCCGATCTCATTCTCCGCAATCTTCAGTATGGAATGGATATCGCGGGAACACTTGCGAAAACGCCACCTGCTCAACAAATCTATTATGCTGTTGTACTCAGCGAAGCAAAGTCAGGATGGACTCCTGAATTGCAGGACAAATATTTCAAATGGTATTATAATGCATTTGGTTACCGCGGCGGAAACAGCTATTCCGGCTTTATAGACAAAGCCCGGAAAATGGCACTGGCCCATGTAGTTAAAAAGGATCTCGCCAGGTTTGATACTTTGTCAGGAAGCGCACTTGTAAGTCCGCAGGGAAGGCTCCTCGCAGTTGCCGGCGCCGAACGTCCGAAAGGGCCGGGCAGAAGATGGAAAGTGGATGATGCACTAGCTATCGTGGAAGCGGATAGCGGAAACCGGGACTTCGACCGCGGTAAAAACCTTTTCACTGCCACATTATGCAGTGCCTGCCACGGTATGAAAGGCGAAGGTGGAGGGATAGGGCCGGACCTTACGCAGCTGGGTACACGATTTTCTGCAAAAGATATTCTGAAATCAATCATCTTCCCGGATTCTACAATTTCTGATCAGTATGCTTCCAAAGTATTTGTTCTGAAAAATGGTCGTACTGTGGTTGGCAGGGAAATGAAAGCCGATAACGACAATTATTTTGTGTCGCAGAACCCGTTTGATCCTTCAAGTCTGAAAACAGTTTCAAAGAAAGATGTGGTTGAAATAAAAAATTCACTGGTATCAATTATGCCAGGTGGAATGATCAACAGTCTGAATCCGGACGAGCTGAAAGACCTGATGGCCTACCTGATGTCAGGCGCAGATAAGGCAAATGCCCGCTACAAAACAAAACCAGACCAGGCACAAGCGTCCGCAAAATAGTTGCACCGGCGATGAATGAATTACTATCATCAGAAAACAGGGCCTGGAAGGGTAGGATCTCCAATCATTTGCAACTTGGGGGGATTGAAACTTCGGTGCTCGATAACGGAGCAGGACGGGGTACAAGGATCGCCTGGTTTAATACAGGCGCCGGTATAAGGCTTAAGATCGTTCCTGATCGGGGAATGGATATTGTCGATGCTTTTTTTAATGCACATAGTCTTGCCTGGATCAGCGAAGGAGGTATAAGTTTTCCTCAACCCTTTTCTGACAGGGGTATTGGCTGGTTGAGAACATTTGCCGGAGGGTTAATGACGACCTGTGGTTTAGCTCATGCCGGTGTTCCGGATAATGATGAGTTTGGGGAAAGAGGACTTCATGGCCTTATCAGTAATACTGCTGCAGAGATTGTTTCTGTAATTCAACCTGATCTGGTTCGCGGCAATATGCAGATGAGCATTACCGGCTTAATGAAAGAAACTTCCGTACTCGGGTACAAACTTGAACTGAGGCGAACTATTTCGGGTGAGCTTGGCAGTAATGTATGGGTTATTGATGATGAAGTTACAAATACCGGAAACCAGCCCGCACCCCATATGCTCCTTTATCATTTGAATTTCGGATGGCCGCTGGTTGACACTGAAACAGAGATCTTATGGAAAGGAAACTGGAGAGCCAGGGAAGAAGCTTCTGAATTTATTTTTAAAGAAGGACTTCCTTTTCATCATTGCAAGCCCCCATTGGATGAACACAATGGTTTTGGTGAAGCTGCTGCATTTATCGATGCTGATACCGACGAAAACGGGATGGTGAATTGCGGCTTGTATAATAGATCGCTGGGTATCCTGCTTGCTGTTACATATAGCAAATCCCAGATGCCATGTTTAACAAACTGGCAGCACTGGGGGAAAAATGAGTATGTAACGGGCCTTGAGCCTGCCACCAATTTTCCGGTTGGCCAGGCAGCGGCGCGGAAAGCAAATCAGCTGCTTTTTCTTGAACCGGGCGAATCAAAAAAATATTCAATTAAAATGAGTTTACTTACGGATACGGAAGCAATAAAAAATTTCAGAAATATTTCTATTTAATCAACGATAAACTTTTCAGCTCATATGGAATATGCAAAGTCAGCTGCGAGTGCATTGGATCAGGGTAAAGGAATTCTAAGATTAGCTCCGGCCTGGGTTCCCCGTTCATTTTGTGTACCCGGCAGAAGGATTAAACTTCATCCGGATGATTATTATGTTTTGGGCGGCCAACGGGGTGGGATAGACGAAAGGTGGTTTTCATCTACTACTCCCGCAAAAAACGGTCCCCTCACAGGTGTTAATGAAGGTCTGAGTCATATCGTATTCAAGGATGGCAGCCAGGAAAAACAGTTTCTGCTTCGCGATGCGGTGGATGAACTTAAAGGAGAATTGATCGGCGACAGGCTCTGGAAGAAATATGGTTTGTGGCCGATGTACTCGAAATTTTTCGACAACCTCGGTCCATTGCCGCATCATGTGCATCACAATGATGAAAAAGCTGCGCTGATCGGGCAATTGGGTAAACCTGAAGCCTATTATTTTCCGCCACAGGTAAATAATCATGGTGGTGATTTTCCCTATACCTTTTTCGGAATCACTCCGGGAACAACAAAGGAACAGATACTTGAATGCCTGAAAAATTTTACTAAAGGTGATAATAAAATCACCAACTATTCCCAGGCTGCAAGATTGCAACCGGGTACGGGTTGGGATGTTCCTCCGGGTGTATTACACGCCCCTGGTAGTTTCTGCACATATGAACCGCAGAAAGCTTCCGATGTTTTTGCGATGTATCAGTCGCTTGTGAATAATGCAATAATTCCCGAGGAGCTTTTATGGAACGGAACACCGAAGGAAAGTATCGGTGATTATCAGGCCCTGCTGGATGTGCTTGACTGGGATCTGAATGTTGATCCGAATCTTCTTCATGATCGTTTTATGGAACCGATACCTGTAAAGCCTTTTGAGGAAACCGATTCCGAAGGTTATCGTGATCTCTGGATTTGCTATAAATGTCACGATTACGGAGCCAAGGAACTCACTATTGCACCAGGACGAACAGTAATAATAAAGGACGCGGCTGCCTACGGTTTGATCATGATGCAGGGTCATGGTACTATGGGCGATTGGGTGATTGAAACGCCGGCGCTTATACGTTACGGTCAGCTTACACACGACGAATACTTTGTTTCGGAAGCTGCAGCAAAAGAAGGAGTTAAGATTACCAACCTTTCGCCAACGGATCCAATCGTAATGCTGAAACATTTTGGCCCCGATAATCCAGACATGGAAGTTCAACGTTAAACGTTTAACGTTGAACGTATAACGTTGAACCCTATTCACTATTCACTATACACTAAAAACTATTAATTATATGTCTCCGAATCATTTTCCCAAAATCCACAATGCCACCTGGCCCGGACTGGTCGGAAAAGGCGAAGGATCCGAGCCACCAATTTCGCAGGACCAGATGATAGAGATGACTGCGGCTGCTGAAGTGGATGGAGTCAGATTTGACGGCGTGGATATTTTCTTATGTGCACCGCACACAGATATAGATAGCAGCGATGATGATATAAAAAGACTTGCAGAGCAGGTAGCAGGTTTTGGTTTGAATATCGGAAGCCTTGTTGCTCCGGTATGGCCTCCGGCTGGTGGCGGGTCTGCAATGGGTTCAGATGCCGATCGCAAACAGTTTGTTACACAGATCCGCAAATCCTGCAGAATTGGTTCTTTACTCCGGAAGTATGGTGTACGCCATTATGGTGTGATAAGAATGGATTCTTCGTGTGACCCTGGCAGTTGGGCGCAGGATCCGGCGGGGAATACAAAAAAGATTGCAGCAACTTTTGCTGAAGCCTGCGATGTGGCTGCTGATTTCGATGAAAAGCTTGCACTCGAAGGTGAGATATGCTGGGGAGGTATGCATAGCTGGAAGCATATGGTTAATACACTTGAAGCTGTCAATCGCCCCAATATCGGCTTTCAGGCAGATATGGCGCATAGCTTTCTGTACCTGCTGGGTTATAATAGTCCTGAAGACAGAATACTTCCGGAAAATTTTGATTGGAATGACCGCGAAACGCTTGACGCAGCGATGAAAAAACTGACGGCTGCTTTAAGGCCATGGACAATCGATTTTCATGTGGCACAGAACGACGGAACTGTTCATGGTTCGGGCTCGCACGACAAGACAGGTCGCCATTGCCTCGCAACAGATCCGAGCGGAAAAATGGATATTGTACATGATGCCGGATTCTGGCTGCGCGACGAGGATGATAATCTCACAAAGAAATTTATGCATATCTGTTGGGACGGATGTATGTTCCCGAATTCAGTGATGATGCAGCAACAAACTTGGAATGATATTCTGGCGGTGATGATAAAAGTGCGGGAGGCACATGGCTGGAACTGAGGACCAATTATGATAAATTCAAATTCTTCTGATAAATGAAAAAGGAATTAAGGATAGGACTGATTGGGTGTGGATTTATGGGCCGCACACATTCCAATGCATATAGTAAACTAAGTCATTTCTTTCCTGAGTTGGCTTACAAGCCTGTGTTGCAAAGAGTCTGTTCGCGAAATGCAGCGAAGGCACAGGAATTTGCTGAACAATGGGGATATGGCTCTTTCGAAACTGACTGGAAAGCGGTTGTTGCAAGTCCGGATATTGATGCTGTAGATATTTGTACACCGAATAATTACCATGCAGAGATTGCGATTGCCGCCGCAAAAGCAGCAAAGATGGTCTTGTGTGAAAAGCCTTTGGCATCAACATTGGCTGATGCTGAGAATATGACTACGGAAATAGAAAAAGCGGGCGTACCAAATACGGTCTGGTATAACTATCGTCGTATGCCTGCTGTAACGTTGGCAAAGCAATTGATTGATGAAGGAAAACTGGGTCGCATATTTCACTACCGTG
>JAATGW010000140.1 GCA_015654495.1 Chitinophagales bacterium | reverse complement strand
TATATACTATATTGCCCGGTAAACCCATTGGTTTTCAACATGTAACTGTTTCAAATATTCTGAAGATTAATTCTTTAAAGCTGGCTCAGGATGAATAGGGCCCGGTTATTTCCAGCCTTACTTCAGAACAGTCGATATATATTTCAGTTTATGTTTCAGTTTATGGTTCTGGAGTACATTTGAGGCATGGAAGAAAGATATACAGTTCCGCAAGGTGCAAGAATCGGGCATGTTCATCTTAAAGTAGCTGATCTTCAGCGTTCCCTGGATTTTTATCAGGCCTTACTGGGTTTTGAGGTTACAATGAAATACGGAAGTCAGGCTGTTTTTATTTCGGCAGGTGGATACCATCACCATATCGGGTTGAATACCTGGTACAGCAAGGGTGCTGAAAAAGCAAAAACTGAAGGTGTTGGCCTTTTTCATACCGCCATTGTTTATCCGACCCGAAAAGACCTCGCCGTTATTCTGAAACGTTTGGTTGAAGCAGATTATCCACTTACAGGCGCAAGTGATCATGGTGTTTCTGAAGCACTGTATCTTGACGATCCCGATGGTAATGGTGTTGAATTGTACTGGGACCGCCCAAAGGAACTCTGGCCAAAACAACCGGATGGCCAACTGGATATGTTTACCCGTCAACTTGATTTTCATAGTTTACTTAGTGAACTTGAGAAATAGGCAAGAGGCAAAAGGCAAAAGGAACAGCCAGTGTTCAGAAATTAGCAAAGCCTGAAGCCGCCAGCCTGAAAGTAATGCATGCCGGGAAACGCATACTTTAAACTATACACTTACTTTTGCCTCTTGCCTTTTGCCTCTTGCCTCTGTTAAAATAAAACATCATTTCTTACTTCAAAATATGCTTCATCCCAAAATACAAAACTGGCATCAACGTATAGACGAAACCACTGCTTCCTTTAATGCTTCTTTCGGTCCGCTTACTGAACGGCAGCTCAACTGGAAGCCTGCTCCCGGGGTGTGGAGCGTAGCGGAAAATATGGAACACCTGATTGTAGTGAACGAAAGTTATTATCCGGTTATTGAGGAATACAGAAAAGAATATTTTCGCTTGCCATTTACAGCGAAGATCGGTTTCATACCGAAACTGCTCGGAAGCTTCATTCTGAAATCCGTTCAGCCTGACCGACGGAAAAAAGTAAAAACTTTTCCGATATGGGAACCGGCACGCAGTAAAATTTCTGAAAACATCATTGGTCTGTTCCTGGAACACCAGGAAAAGTTGAAAATTTTCATTAAGGATAACAGCGATCTCGTTGAAAAAGATATCATTATCTATTCACCCGCAAACAAAAACATCGTTTACCCGTTAACTGCTGCTTTCGAAATAATTGTTACGCATGAAATGCGGCACTATAACCAGGCGCGTGAAGTAATGGCAATGCAAATGAAACAATTGGGCTTTTGACAAAATTCATATACTGAATTGCGACTTTGGACCAATAGTTGTAGTTTTAACAGAACCGCGTTTTACCTCTGATCTGAACGGGATCCCGATCAAGACCGGCAAACTTTTAACCCTGAATGCTCCACCTGTCAGTACATTACCTGCTTCTCTGAAATCAGATGACTGGCAGGCTATAATATTGCCACTATGCGAAAAGCGGTCAGGAAATACGAAACAAATCTCTTACAGGAACCAGAATCCGGAACTGATTCAAACGAAATTCCACTTTTCATCATCGGGATAAGTATGCGGGTTGATGAGTCGAACCTGCTATTGGATTTTCTTCATCACCTCAAGGGAATAAAAACGCATTCTGCCGTTATCATCACAGGTATTGCGGATACGCCGGTCTTCAGAAATAATATTGGGTGGTTACTAACGGAAGCTCATGATCACCAGCAACTGAAGCATTCACATGTGTATTTTGCTCCTTCAGGATATACTATTTCTGTTTTTAATGGAAAAATTATTTTAAACGCGGAGACTGATCCCGATGGTCGTGCAGATTTGCTTTTTAAGTCACTTGCTTCCGAAAAAAATGCAGAAAGGGTAGCGGTTATATTGTCTTCTGATGCAGAAGATGGAATCAACGGGATTTCGGCTCTTGCAAAATCCGGTGGCGCAGTGCTTGTACATGACAGGATGGATAGTGCACTAATTAATGAAAACTTTACAAGGCTGGCCGGCTTAATGGGAACAACTGTTTCGATGGCCGATTACCTGATTCGCCTTATGCAGAGAAAATATACCGATCAGAAAATACCGGCGGCAGCAGAGCAGCCCTGGTTGCGTTTATTCAGTACCGTTATCGCACAGGCTGATGAGGCGATTATGATTGTAGAAGCTGTAAATGAGGAAGCAATTGTTTATGTGAACGATGCATTTACTTTGCTGACGGGATATTCGAAACCAGAACTGATGTTCCGGTCACCATCGCAATTCCTGTATGTACAGGCTGATGCTGAAAACGGAATTGAGATGGTTTTGCCGCAGGACCTTGCTGATGGAATTGAAAAGAAGATTCTTCACAAGGAAGGAAGGGAAATATGGATTAGTCAGAAGATGATTCCCTACCTCGATGTGACTGATAATTGTACCCACCTGATTTATATGATCCGCGATGCAACAGAATCCCGCAGGCGCGACCAGGCACTTACGATGGCAGTATATGCAGGGAATGAAAAGCTGCGGCAGGAACTCAGTGCCGAATTGCATGACAATGTAAACCAGATCCTGGTTACAACACAGGTAACACTTGGGATGGCAAAAAATGCCAATGCCGGCGAAATACCTGAGTTAATAAAACGCGGCAATGACTATATCAATATGGCGATAGATGAGATCCGTCGCCTTTCTCACGATATTGCTCCGCAGGTATTTGATACCGATACATTTTTTCTGGCGCTCCGCGATCTGGCAAACGGAATGAATGCTGATAAACGTTTCCAGTTGCGTTTTCATTTTGATCCTGAACTTGCCAGACTAAAACCAGAAAATGAAACATTGATCAATCTGTACAGGATTGTACAGGAGCAGATGAAGAATATTTTAAGTTACTCAGAAGCCGCAAGGATTTCGCTCAGCCTTGGTGTAAGTCATGGGCATTACATACGTCTTCGCATAGCCGATAACGGACGCGGTTTTGATCCACATCAGGAGCGGCGTGGGATGGGCCTCACCAATATGCGCAGGCGTGCTGAATTTTTATATGGCAGTTTCAACCTGATCACTGCTCCCGGCAAAGGATGTGTAATTGTAGTGGAAGTTCCGGTGTAATCTGTTTCATTAACAGGAAGATTCCATGCATTCCTCCATAGTCATAAACGGAGGCTGACCGGGACATTTTTTTAAACTGCCGCTGGGTGTTCTTACCATACAATAAAATAATCCATCGTCACCTTCCCTGCAGACACAATTATTTATTGCCATCGGATTTGCAGCAGCGGCCCTCGTATCAGGTAATGATCGTTTTGCTGCTTTTTTAACCTTCGGAGCCGGGGAAGCTTTTTTTGCTTTTTTGTGATCTGCCTTTTTTACCGGTTTCGCAGTTTTCCTGGTTGCAGGCAGCGATTTTTTGACGGCTTTTTTAGCAGGTTTAGCCGGTTGTGCAGCTGCTTTTTTTGGTGTTGCCGGTTTTATAGACTTTTTTTTCGCGGCCTTTTTTTTATCTTTTTTTGACTTTGCCATCTATTGTTTTTTGGATGGTGAAACTATCGTAAAATAAAGCGCATTGGGATCATCGAATATCTCTTCAATATCATAGATCAACGGTTTCATGCCTCCAAATCGATTGGGACCGATATTTAAAACCACACGTACACTGAAGGAATAGAGATTAATCAGATTGTTTGTTGTATCTGTCCTAAAAGTGATTTCTGTTTTCGTTATCGATCTATCTTTCGGATGATATATAGACCCCGAGCTCCTGTAATTGTTTTCACTGCGCGGGTATTCAATTTTAATCTTTCCGTATTTTCTGATGTTCTTTTCTTTGGTCACAGGTTTAAACTTTAATCTCTTGACAAAATCCAGTTGACCAGGGCCCCATTGCCCCACCAGCGCCGGGCCAAGGCCGATGCAGGAATCATCTGCATTGAAAATGGCCGGTAGAAATATTGCACCGCGATATCTTTTTACGGGATTGTATGTAAGCATCAGGTAGAGCTTGTAACTATTGGTGATTCTTAACGTGCCTGATAATTTGCTCTTATTTTCTTTATTCATAATGGACTCTTCGGCTATTCCGTCCCGTATAACTGCCTTATCCGTGAGGTTGGCCACATAAAGGCTGAATGTGTCCCTGGTAAAATCTTCGGGAAATCTATTTAGTACATCCCTCGTGGTGTCCGTCACAGGATCGGTTGTCGAAATACCACCGGCTGCGTTCATGAGCGTTTGAAAATAGCTGAGATTCAACTCGCTTTCCCGGAAGGCAAATTGTGCCGGTTTGCAACCAGCCAGAAAACAGAAGGCTATAACTATGATGCAGAGAAACTTCATTTTTGGATTATTTGCAGATTCGAATAAGATCCTCCTATAAATACCCTTGTTTTATCTTTATTTGGATGGAATGGAAAATGCCCTTTCAAATGAATGATGTCCTGTATCCCGTAGTACTTTCCATTTCTGTCAATCAATGAGCCAACTACGCCAAGGTCTACACTTGTATATTGATCAATGCCGATTTTCAGATGATAGATGGAAGTATTATAGTTGGTGGGAATTTTTTTGTTATTCTGATAGAGCGGTACATTAATGCCGATGATATTCGCCAGTTCATAAAGCAGAGGCTGATATCCTGTAAACTGATCATAGCTAAACTCAACCCGGTTAAATCCGTTAGAATTGTGAAAGAATACGGATCCGCCGCCGGTCCAGTACCTGTCGAATGAATCACCTAGGATCAGGTTAAATGGCGGCCCGTCATTATTATAGTTAAAACTGAAATCGCCAAAACTCGCGCTGACCGCGCCCGTGATCTGGTTGCGGCGGTGATTGTTCAGAATAAAATTTGTTGACAGATAAGCTGCATTACTTTGTTTGGTAACCATATTATAAAAGTCACCATTATGCAGCGTACGGAATTTTTTATAGTATCCCATATATCCGCCCCAGCCATAACCCACAGAAACAGTATTGGTAAAATCAATCTGAATATCCCCGATCAGTGGATTCAGGTTTGCACCGATGGTTTTGGAAAAGATGCTTAAAGAAGGACCATAATGAAGCGTGAAATGATCGTATTTTATTCCCGTAATACATAAAGCACCAAAAACCCTGAAACCCGGAAATTTCTGAGGTCGGCTGAAATTCAAAAAAATATTGCAGCCGAAGTTCCCGGTAATTTCTGTTTTCCATGGTGACTGGCTTCTTGCCACTTCACATAATGTTATGGTGAAACAGATTAATATTGTCCGGAGACAACAAACTTTGAACATGGCATTCAGGCGTTTCATTTTCATTTTGGCCAGCTAAAGAATTATTGGTGCTGTCATCTTTAATAGCTGATATCTGATTAAGAATCCTGTGAATTAAATTTAGACAAAAATGAACGATCTCCGAAACCGTGAAAAGACCTGTTTTTTCTGCCAAACAATCCGGTTTATGAATTTTAAGTATAAAGAGTTTACTATTTCAACAGATCCTGCAGACCTGGATATTCAGGCAATTCATCATTTCCTTTCCACCCAGGCTTACTGGAGTTTAAATATTCCATTCGATATAGTTTCGAAGGCTATTAAACATTCGCTGAATTTCGGATTGTTCCATAGCGGCAGACAGATTGGTTTTGCAAGGATAATTTCCGACTATGCTACCATTGCCTATCTCGGAGATGTGTATGTCCTGCCGGAGTACCGGAAACAGGGATTATCCAAATGGCTTATGGAAACAATTATGGCCTATCCTGATCTGCAGGGATTGAGACGTTGGATTTTGCTCACCGGGGATGCGCATGAGTTATACAAAAAATTTGTCTGGAGAGATATTGCGCAGCCCCAACGATGGATGGAACTGCACAACGGTAATATTTACAAACCTGAACAGAAATAGTTGCTGTATATTATTTGATTAGATTTTGTTGTTCAACCTGTTGATACAACTATTGGATTACAGATGAGGAGTGCATTTAATAATTACATCGAATAGTAATGCTAAAGGATAAAGCCCTTTCACATGAAGCGGGATTAACTGCCTGGACCCATAGTTGCCTACTCAGGCATTATATAATGGTTTAAGATCGTAATACATCATTAGGGTATTGTCTTTATCATCATCTAATAAGAAACTAAACCCATTATTTGTGTAATATTTTATTTGTCTCTCTTTGTTATAGGCATCTATAAGAAGAAATCTACATGCTGATTTTAATTCAAGAATTGCAAATCCCTTTATAAATTTCATTAACTCGTATGCTAGTCCATCTCTTTGATTTTCCAGGCATACACCTGGCCTACCGATTTTAATTGCCGGATAATTCTTAAATCGTTTTTCATTTGGAACCTTCACCTTTCTATGAAGTCTATTCCATATGGTATTAGTAAACCCTTTCTTTTCGCCTAAATCGGTTAGGCAGTCATTAGATATGCTGAAAAAAGCGATTATCCTATTGTTATTGGTAAATACCCATGTTTTTGCCATGTGTTCTGCCTGGTAATTCCTTGCATCTTCACGCAGAAATTCATTGATATCGGCATCGCCGCAATCAAATGTGGATAGATCTAACGAATCTTCAAGTTGTAAGAAAGAATAATCCTCTAAAGACAATTACTTTGACTTTTTGCTATTGGCCATAACTTTATTAACTAAAGAAATGATTTGAGCCTTTTCCTCTTTTGATACCTTTTT
>JAATGW010000380.1 GCA_015654495.1 Chitinophagales bacterium | reverse complement strand
GTCGCCGCGACTTTGTTGTTTAGCTTTATTGCTGTGATGGAACTACAGCTTCGATTCCGGGGAAATTTACTCAATGTTATAGCAGCTCCTTCAAAAGCTGCTAAATTACAAGGGCTTTCTTCAGCTACATCTTTTGATCCAACCAAGACTCATAGAGATAATAATATGTATCTTTTGTGCCTCATGATTAAGAGTTATCCTGAGAAGTATCCTTTCGAAGGATTTAATGATTTTTGTGCAGTTGTTGTAAATCCCATACCAAGAAAGCTTTGGCCAGAGAAACCGGTTCTAAAAGGAGCCCAGGAATTAACGAGTCAGTTTTCTTTTATATTAGACGGTCCACTTTTTATAGGTACAACCAGCCTTACATATTCGATCGTAGGAGATTCTTATCAGACTATGGGTTTGTTTGGAATTATTTTCTATTCTTCATTATACGCATTGTTCTTACTTTATTTCGACGGATTAATTTATTATACTGTGAAGAAGCCGGTTTTAATGGTCGGTATTTTAGGTATAAGTGTATTTTTGGCTTTTTGGAGTTATCGTGGCTTTTTTTCTTTCGTAAGCTTCTTATATCCGCTGCTTTTAATTGTTTTTACAATTCACATTCTTAGAGTAATAAGTCCAAGATCAAAGTAAATTATTCGAGTAATTTATAAGGGCGAGATCCAATGAAAATCACTTATACTGCGCCGAATCGTCCGTATGATTATCCTTATGTTACTGCAATGTGTAAGGCAGGTCATTTACATGCTTTTGTATCAGGATTCACCAGGTTAAGTCCGCGTTCACCAATACCTCAAATTGGCGATAAATTAAAAAGACATGACTTTTTTCAAACTTTATATCTTGGTGGATCGAAATTGAAAGTAAACGCATCGATAAACTCCTGGTTACAGAGATTGTCAGATTCCAGACTTGATAAGGTGTCTTATCGTTGGGCGAGAGATTCTGATGTCTTTATTTTTCATAGAACGCAGGGGTAT
The DNA here is from genome assembly GCA_015654495.1 of Chitinophagales bacterium. Lineage (GTDB taxonomy): Bacteria > Bacteroidota > Bacteroidia > Chitinophagales > Chitinophagaceae > Pollutibacter. Next base: position 7,609 of record JAATGW010000380.1, on the reverse strand, counting down.
GATACCACAAAGCGTATTCGTAAAGACAAGATTCCAGTGACATGTGTAATGCATGAAGTCAATAGCCATGTTGAATTCGCCCATGAACTAATGTTACATGAATATAATCTTCTGGGCCTGAAGAAAAAATTTGAGGGTTACAACGATTATTTTTTAAGACTAAAAACTTATGAACTTGCTGATTGTATTTTATGTCCATCGGAGTTTGTACGACAGTCTTTTTTATTAAAGGGGTTTTCTCCTAGCCGCCTGATCAAAGTGAATTTTGGGTTTCCTGAAATTGAGCCTTTTGAAATTAATATTGAAAAAGAGAAAAATGAGACGTTTAGGTTACTTTACGTTGGTCAGCTTAACTATCGTAAGGGTTTGCGATATGCTATTGAGGCATTTCGTGGACTCAACCATCCAAAAAAGGAGTTTGTGTTAGTTGGTCCCGTGACCGAAATTACTGGATTAGAAAGGACAAAGATTCCCGACAACGTTATTTTCACCGGACCTCTAAAAGGCGACGCCCTCAGGGAACAGTATAAACGTGCCAACGTTTTTGTTTTGCCAAGTTTGGAAGAGGGGCTTGCTTTAGTGCAGGGAGAGGCTTTGGCATCGGGCCTTCCCTTGCTAATCACTTCTAATACAGGAGGAGAGGATATTATTACCGATGGTGTGGAGGGGTTTATCGTTCCACCCGGCGATTCTAATGCTTTATTGTCGCGTTTACAGCAGATGGTAGACGTTAAATACATGCTTTCAGAAATGTCCATAGCAGCGTTAAATACCGCAAAAAAAATAGGTAGCTGGGATCTGGCTGTAGAGAATCTTGTGGCTCAGTTAAAGCAAAAGTTAAAGACGTGATATCTATGGACAAAGTGCCTGATAAAATAACTCATGCATGTGAATTACTGTCGCGTTGAGATTAGATCTTTATTTCTGAATGAATTTCAGATTGTACTTGGGATATTGTTTTTAATTTGAATTCAGATTAAATATTTTAATTGGATAGCGAATGCGTAGGTTTTTTTTAAAATGATGGATGTGTTGAAGTTTTTTATGACCTCCAGCACAAAGAAAATGTCTTTATAATTAATAGCAATTTGAATATGGCAGTTGAAATCAATGTAAATTTTGTTGCAGCGTCGGTGTCAAGAGTATCCATGGGCGTTTTTGAGGTAAGCCGTCAACTTGCTCTACACTTACAGCAGGAGAACTATCGTGTTAATGTCTTTGGCCTATCCGATAACTATACATTAGAAGATAATTGCAGTTGGTACCCCGTTCAGCCGACCAGTTTTACTCCCGCGTTTCCCAAAGCGCTTGGATATTCAAAAGAATATTTAGAAAAATTGTTATCAACCCCGGCAGATATTGCTCACTTGCATGTAATCTGGATGTATCAATCAGCAATGATATATAAATGGCATCGAAAGTATGATAAGCCATACGTAACATCTGTCAATGGGATGCTTGATCCATGGATTGTAAAAAAATCTCCGATAAAAAAGGCTATTGCGAAATTGTTTTATGAAAATTGCGCTCTTGAAAGCTGTTCTTGTTTTCACGTTAATACAAAAAAGGAATACAACTCTGTTCGTGAATTGGGACTAACGAACCCCATTTGCATAATTAACAACGGAGTAACTATCCCTGACTTGCAAAGGAACTATAAAGATGCTCCATGGAAGGGGAAAATTGCAAATGAAAAAAAGATATTACTTTATTTAAGTCGTGTGCATCCCAAGAAGGGACTTGTGAATCTCATGCATGCCATTGCAATTTTAAAGCAAAAAAAATCTGGTGAGTTGGATGATTGGGTTTTAGTTATTGTAGGTTGCCTGAAGGATGGAGAGCATGAGAAGCAATTGAAGGAGATTGCTGTTCAAAATGGAATTGAAAAATATGTACAATTTTTAGGGACATATTTTAATGAAGATATGAATGCCTGTTATTTCCATTCTGATGCTTTTATCTTGCCTTCATATAGTGAAGGAGTTCCAATTGCGGCTTTAAATGCCTGGGCTTTTGGAAAATATTCTTTATTAACTCCTGAATGCAATTTGCCTGAGGGATATGCGAATGGAATATCATCCAAAATTGAGGCGAATCCAGATTCAATTGCTGATGGGTTGCAGGTGCTTTTTAATAAAAGCGATTCGGAATTAAAGAAATTAGGAAGTGAAGCACATGTTTTTGCCAAAAAGGAGTATAGTTGGAACGAGATGGCGAGAAAAATGTCTGACGTATATAGGTGGTTAAGTTTGGGCGGTGTTGCTCCACAAAGCGTACTTATAAATTAAGAAGCGATGAAAGTGCTTGTAACAGGGGGAACCGGATTTATAGGGTCGTTTGTCGTCGAAGAACTTTTGAGAAATGGATTTGAGGTCGTTGTAGTAGCGAATGGGAGACAGTTCCCAAGTTATTTTGATGAAATAAGAGATAAATTAGTCTTTCACCAGGCAGATTTTGGTGATAGTGATTCTCTAAATAAATGCTTGCCTGGTTGTAATGCTGTAGTTCATTTAGCTTGGACCAGTGTTCCCAAACCCACTCGCGGCGCTACGGGGTATGAATTCACAAGTAATATTATTAGTAGCATTAACTTGATTGAAAAATGTCTAGACCATAATATTCAAACGTTTATATTCATATCCTCTGGAGGCACAGTGTATGGTATTCCAAAAAAAATCCCCATACCTGAATCACATGAGTTAAACCCAATATCTAACTATGGGCTGAGCAAATTAACTATGGAAAAACTATTGCACCTTTACCATCACTCGCAAGGCATGAATTATTCGATTATGCGTGTTTCAAATGCCTACGGAGAGAGACAAAATTTTTTGAGGCCACAAGGCGTTATTGGCATTTGGATTAAAAATATTATACAAAAAGGAGAAGTTGAAGTATGGGGCGACGGTTCTGTTGTAAGAGATTATGTGTATGTCAAAGATGTTGCAGTTGCAATAGTAGAGGCATTAAGACAAAATCGTTGTGATGCGATTTATAATATTGGTGGAGGTAAAGGCTATAGTCTTAATGATATTCTCTACGAAATTAGAAAAGTTATTGATATTCCTTTCGAGGTGATTTATAAACAAACGAGGATATTTGATGTTCCAACCAATATTTTAGATATTTCGCATGCAAAGGAAAACCTGGGATTTAATCCATCTACAAATTTAAATGAAGGAATTATTAAAATAAGAGATTACATACTATCCGGAATGCCTTGATGTTGTCTTAAGGATGCTGAATGCCAATCTTTAAACAACTGACCTCGCCCTTTTACATCAGTACAAATTTCAAACAAAATTTTATGAATCGTTAATTATGCTTTTTTAAAATGTACAACAACGATACAATCACGGGTCCTTCATTTTCGATAAAGAATCGGATTGGCCGATTAATTTGGGGTTGGGTATATGTATTTTTGTTTCGCTATTCTCCTAAGCCGTGTCATGAATGGCGCTCCTTTTTGTTAAGATGTTTCGGTGCGGACGTTGGTAAAGGGGTGCATATATATCCAGGCGTTAAAATTTGGGCTCCGTGGAATGTTGAATTTGCTGAAGAATGTGGAGTGGCAAGTGGAGCGGTCATTTATTCTCAGGGAAAGATTAGCATAGGTAGGCGCGCTGTAATCTCGCAGGGAGCACATTTGGTTACCGGAACCCATGACTATAACCAGCCAGGCTTTCCCTTAGTTACTAAACCCATAACAATAGGGGATTTTGTTTGGATTGCGGCTGATGCGTTTATTCATCCTGGAATAGTTATCGGGAATGGATGCGTTATCGGTGCAAGATCTGTTGTTACAAGGAACATGCCTGCTTGGATGGTCTGTGCAGGTCATCCTTGTGAACCAATTAAAGAGCGAAGGGACTTTACAAAAAAAGTGGACGACCAAAAGATAAAAAAATAGTCATGGATTTGTTGAATCTTACTATCGCAATTCCGGTGCTTAACGAAGAAAAAAATTTGCCAGGCTGTCTTGATTCTATAGGCAAAGATTTCGCTCTGAAAATTGTAATAATTGATTCTGGAAGTTCAGACAAAACTGTTGAAATAGCCAAAGAGTACAGAGCTGAAATAATCAATTTTAAATGGAATGGAAAATTCCCCAAAAAACGGAACTGGTTTCTGCGAAACCGAAAGATTGATACAAAATGGATTTTGTTTCTGGACGCCGATGAATATCTGACTGCGGATTTTAAAAAAGAATTGAGGGGTATACTTGCAAAAGACGATAAGGTCGGTTATTGGTTAAGTTATTCGGTGTTTTTTATGGGAGCAAAATTAAGAGGTGGATATCCGTTGAAGAAATTGGCGTTGTTTTGCCCGGAAGCTGGTGAATATGAATACATTAATGAAGAAAACTGGAGCGAGTTAGATATGGAAGTTCACGAACATCCCGTGTTAAATGGTAAAATTGGTCAAATCAAAAGCAAAATTGACCACATGGATTTTAACGACATCTCACGATTTAATAAGAAGCATTTCGAGTACGCATGCTGGGAAGCAAAGAGGTTTATTAATTCGTTAAATGATGAGAATATTAGAAGTAAATGGACTTGGAAACAAAAGATTAAATACAAATTAATGGGATGCATTCTAATTGGCCCTGCATTTTTTGTGGGAAGTTATTTTTTTTGGGGAGGGTTTAGAGATGGGGTAAACGGACTGGCTTATGCTATTTTTAAAATGTCCTATTTTAATCTTGTTTACTGCAAGATTCGTGAATTAAAGGTAAGAAATACCAGGTTGGCTTTATTAGGAAATACGAAAATTGAACGGCTGGAAATTTACTAAGCGATATTAATAGTATGCTTACAAAAATCCTAAACCAAAAATTCTATTAATGCATGAACAGTTTAAATTCACCTAATATTTCAAAAGTAGGAATAGCTCCTAAAAATTTGTTTTGAAAGTATGGTAATGATTTCAAGTAGCAGGATTCAATCCCTTGTTTCAGTTATAATTACAGGCTCCAATGATCTTAGGAATTTCAGAAAAACAATTGACAGCATAATAACTCAATCATGGAGTTCTTATGAAATAATTGTTATTGATTATGGTATTATAGATATTAAGGAGCAAGTTGAAGATTGTAAAACAGCATTGAAATATTTTCATATTCCAGGTGCTAGCATTTCTAGAGCCAGGAATCATGGCATTGGAGTTAGTTGTGGCCATTATTTGGTATTCCTGGATGCGTCCGATCAGCTGGTGCTTGATGCCTTACAAATAAATGCTCAATATCTCGAGAGAAATTATTCAACTGCTTTTGTTTCCGGAGCTCATAAAAAAGTAAACGAAATAGATAATATCATAGAAGCAGGGAGGAATATTGTGTTGGATAATCATTACCAGCATCTGTTGTAGGGAAATTATAATGAGATGCATGGTGCTGTAATGTCTCAACGCTGGGTTTTCAACGAATTCCGTTTTGATGACCGTTTTAGTGTCTATCCTGAATATGATCTTTACCTGAAAATTTCGCGAAATTACCGTGTTCATCATCATCACAAATACACGGTTTTACATCGTGTAGACAAGCAAACTAATTTGTCTGATATTCCTGCAATTTTAAGATCAGTACAATTGATTTTGAAAAGGCAGCGTAAACAGGTCAAAAATCGCATTGAAAGACAATGCCTAAAAAACGGCCTGATAATTTGGGAAAATTATTATTGTGAACAATTGTTCCAGAGACTTGAGAAACTGAACGGAATTTCTATCATGGCAAACAGGCGTGAACTCTGGGTATTGTTTAAATATAGCCCGCTTCCGGCAATGAGGATAGTAATCAATAAATGCTTTTATCGGGGCAGGTTATTAGAATAAACGTTGAAAAGACTTTTTTGCTAAGGAAGGTATTAAGCATTTTCGTAAATCTATCAATTGACTGCGAACGTACTGAGTGACACTCAAAAATCAGGAAGCCTCAAATTGAGGTGATTTTTTCGAAATGACTTTTCATTAAATTAATATAATGGGCTTTAATAGTTTGAGTATAGCTATTTAGGAAATCCGTAGTTAGTACGAAATTACCGGACGCGCGTACTTTAACCCTAAGAGATACTCGATACAGCCGGAAAAAACGAAAGACTAATACACTTCTATTTTGTGAACTACACTGTGGTACAGTTTAGACAGTAAGCAACAGGTTAGAGTAGTAAAATTGCAATTGAAAAATCTATTCTGCTCCCTTTGAAAATTCAATACGTTCTTCCTGTCATTTGCTCTGTCAAATTTTTTTTGATCTTCTTTAGTATAGTCGGAATATCTATTATCCAAATTTTTCAGTATCCGGAAGGAGATCTGATTGTCTACTTCTTAAATGCTTAACTCTTCAATCATTTTAATTCTCCGGACTGTTGTTTAGAATGATATGCCGTCTTCTCTTTATCGGCGACTCAAAAGCCACTAGGTCTATCCCTCCTGAAAACTTTTCCTCGTTTCGATCCTACCCTGATTTAACGCTGAACAAAGTGGTAAGATTTGCTGAATCAACAATTGAAAGCCAGAGGTCATTATTTCAGCCCGTTTTTTAAGATCCTTTTTTTGTCGGTTACTAAATCGATTTATTGATTGGCTTTTGCATTTAGCCTAACTCAGCGCCTGCTGTATTTCATTTCAGTTCTCATGTTGAATCGCGCAATTGGTCCACTGCAGCTTTTTTAACCTGTCAGAAACTGTCTTTTAAAACAAAAATTCTATGAACACAATCGCAAAAACCAACATTCTAGGCTTGAATTTTTTTAATGGTACAGTAAAAGAAGTAGTTCAATTTCTGAAGCTTGGCGGCCTGCTGGTTGTACCATCAGCTCCCGCGCTTGTTAAGATTTCCGAAGACCCTCTTTATTATCAATCTCTGAATGATGCGGATATAATCATTCCTGATAGCGGTTTTATGTCACTGATCTGGAACCTCCGTGCAAAACAAAAGATCAATCGGATTTCTGGGCTCACTTTCCTAAAAGCATTTTTTGATGATGCGGAAGTAAAAAAAACGGATACATTGTTTCTTGTCAATCCAAACAGAGATGAAGCAATTGCAAATATTGCATGGCTGAATCAATCAGGCATTAAGGCATGTGATGATATGTCTTACGTCGCTCCTATTTATCGGCAGTCAGATGTCAGAGATAACGAATTATTGGAAAAACTGGAGCTAACAAAGCCTTCATATGTTGTGATTAATCTCGGTGGCGGAATACAGGAGAAGCTGGGGTCATATCTTAAGAAGAACTTATCGTATAACCCCGCAATTATCTGCACGGGAGCAGCTATCGCTTTTCTTACTGGCAGGCAGGCCCGCATTCCCAAATGGATTGACAGAATCTACATGGGGTGGCTGATGCGGTGCTTTGAAAATCCTGCTGTATTTATTCCCCGCTACTTTTCCGCATTTAAACTTGCCCGTATGATGATGACCAGCAAACAATATTCAGCTGCGTAGGTTCCTCTGAAAATATGAAACTGCGCATTCCTGAATCACGTGGACATTCGCATGTGGCGAATGCCCTTATAACCCTTCTATAGAATATGTGTTGTACTACTTCCTTCAGATAAAAGATACCATTTTCAAAGGCATCCATATGAACCAGAAGCTCACACT
>JAATGW010000253.1 GCA_015654495.1 Chitinophagales bacterium | reverse complement strand
GTCGCAGGATTCCAGCATCGCCGTCACCGCGCTGAAAGCAGGTGCCGCGGGATACCTGAGTAAGGATACGGCGCCGGAAGAACTGGTGAAAGCTGTAAACCGGGTGCTGCAGGGAAGAAAATATATCTCAGCTTCAATAGCCGATAAACTTTTTGATGAGCTTGATCAACCGGCAAATGAGAAGCCAGCCCATGAACAATTATCTCACCGCGAGTTTGATGTATTCAAACTGATTGCAGGCGGTAAATCGGTTTCAGATATTTCCGATCAGCTTACATTAAGCATTTCCACTGTCAGCACTTACCGTGCACGTATTCTTACCAAGATGCGAATGAAATCCAATGCCGAACTCACACGATATGCATTGGAACTTAAACTGATCTAGGTTCAACGTTAAACGTTGTAGTATTTCAACTACAAAGCCTGAAATTATTCTCTTACAAAGAATAGGAATGAACTTCTATTTTCCTGTTATCGTCTTCAGCACATCTTTGTACGGTCAATCTGCTGAAATGAATCACAAAGAGCCCCGAATTATAATGTTATACAAGGTTCGTTCCTTCGACAGTTATATGAAAATGCTGTGTGACGCCGAAGATCTTGTAAAGCTTTTCAGCAGGAATGCGCTACAGGTAGCTATACAAAGATTCAGTTTCATCTATCTGGAAACTGCCCCACCTGTTCCTCTACCTGTAACAATTAATAAATCACCTTTCCGGATGCGTTATGCGAATGATACATTACCCAAAAAAGTAATTTTGATGACGCATGAAACGGACCTCGAATCAGGCGATAGATTTTCATTGCTCGGAGGAAATTATTTTCTGGAAAAGCTCCGCCCTTCCCTGCAAACAACTGAATATGTTTATGGTTTTTACCTGAATTGAATATTTAACCAACCATCCGAATTGACACCCGACCCCCTACCCGACCAATCCTCCCTTTTGAAAGAATTATCAGCGATTCGTACCCGATGAAATTTTCCGACCCTTAACTTTATTCTCAGCGATTGGCTGCTATTAAACGTTCAACGCCATTTTGCCTTAAAAGCAGGATCGTGTTGAACGTTTATTTTTTATTCCCCAGGTTTCTACCTTTTCCTGCGTCCCCGCATATTTGATTCAGAAACCGACCGGGCCAACTTCCGCATCCTCATCCGGTTTCCGTAGAATTTCTATTTAATGAGTTGTTGTTAAATCGGGGCTGCTGGCTAAGTGGAATATCACTATAGAATTAAACAGTTGTTATAATCCGCTAAGGTGTTTTTATCTTCCTTCTGCTGTTATTTTCTCTCTATTGACTGATGTTTTACCCTTGGAAAGGCCTGCGGCCGGCGTTATTTTTGTTATGATTGATACCGGTATTAATTAGTGTCCGCCGCAGGCGGATGGTTGGTTAGCTACAATTCCGCCTGTTGCGGATAGATGGATTTGGTGGGTGTGCCTGGTACCGGGGTACATCCACCTTATCCGTTTGTCAAAAATTGGAGGTGGTGGCGGGGGAGGGGGAGGGGCCCGCAGGGAGGGCTGCAGAAAGACGGATCGAGCCTGCGCCTCGGGCGTATTAATAGGGATATTTTGCCGGCGCGGTTCCCCATTACTATTCATTTTTCCCGCAAAATTCATGAGGTGCCGGATTTTATAATTTTCGACCAGGAGTTCGCTGCAATCTTCACGCACATATATACTTCACAATCGAATACCCGTTCAAAAAAACGAGCAAAAAAGCAGCCCTGAATATTTCCTTTCAAATCCTTTCAGTGTCGGATCAATCTGGAGAAATAAGTAAATTGAAACATAACCTTTTGCTATGAACAGCGAATTCAATTTACAACAGGTGGTTCCCCTTTTCGATGTAAATCATATGGAAACTTCGCTGCGATTTTATGAAGATGGATTGGGATTCAAAATAACAAACAAGTGGATCGTTGATGATAAGATAAAGTGGTGCTGGCTTCAACGAGAAGGCGCAGCCATCATGTTACAGGAATTAAATGCTGATCATCCCTACAGGTTAGCGGGTTCCGGGAAGAAGGGACATTGCTCCAGTATGAATTTTATCTGCAAAGATGCGCTCGCATTATATCACGAATTCAAATCAAAAAAACTGGAACCGGATATTCCCTTTGTTGGAAATAATATGTGGGTTGTTTTAATTACCGATCCGGATGGATTCAACCTGAACTTTGAAAGTGAAACTGATGTTCCCGAAGGTTCAGTTTATGATGAAGTGATAACCTGATGCTGGTTGCTGGAGGCAAGTAGCCAGTTACTAGTTACCAGTGACCAGCCAACTACTTTGCAGCCATCAGCATTTCCAAAACATTATTATCTCTGTCATATACATCATCCCTGAAATTCAGATGGCCGTTTTTATCAACAAATGCTGTCCAATAACCTATATACACAGGTACTCTTTGTTTTAAAGTCACGCGGGTTTCTGTGCTTTTATGCATTGCGACTTCAATGGTTTCCGGCGTCCAGGCCGGATCATTACGCAGGATTCTCACAGCAAGATCCTTTGGCTTTGACACCCGCGCACAACCATGACTGAAAGCGCGTTTGTCTTCTCCGGATAAAGATTTTGCAGGAGTATCATGCAGGTAAATATCATTGCTGTTTGGACAAATAAATTTTACAAGGCAGAGCGAATTGGAACTACCCGGAAGCTGACGCACATTGCCACCATTCCATTCCATACGATGGGAAGCCAGGTAATTCGGATTTCTTGCCATGCCCGGTTTCACTTCTTTGTTTATAATGCTTTGCGGCACATACCAGTAGGGACTGAAAATGATGTATTGCATATCACCGGTGAATATTACAGTTTTTGTCATAGGCGTCCCTACCACTACATCGCATTGCCAAACTTCTTTTCCACTTTCGTAGTAATGCAACACAAATTCAGGAATATTGACAACGATTACATCGGGACTGGTAATTTGTCCGGGCAGCCATCGAAATCTTTCCATATTAACCATAATCTGCCGGATACGATTTTGCAGAGGAACATTTAAAGCGCTGATAACAGAAGATGAAATGGTGGAATCTGCCTTCAGACCTATGGACTGCCTGAAAAAATTTACAGCATCAGTCATTTCTGCATCAAAAACTGCTGAGTTGTTATTCGTTTTGAGATAGCCGAGTTTAAAGAGAGCGTTCCTGACGTCTCCGATTGTTCCGGAACTGTCCTTTAGTTTTAAGACCGTGCGCGACGGCAATGATGGAATTTCCTTTAATCCGCCTTCAGCTTCGAGATCACGGTATTTTTTCAGAAAACTTCGAAGATTCGCGTACTGCGGAAGGAGTACCTGGTTCTCAATACTGTCAAAATTGACATCGGTCAGATTTTCTGCAAGAAGTTCACCATAGGAAAGTTTCTTTTTCGGTATAAACCAGTTGACTTTCAGAGCAGATACATCCCCGGTATAAATTTTCTTTGCATAATAAAAATAGCTTCCGGTAAGAAGCAATTCAGTATTAAGGTCAGCACTTTTCCGATTGATTGAATCTCCATTATGTACCAGTTCCATCAATTCCTTTTCATATGGCACTTCCTTCTGAACCCCTTCCTGATTTTCATTATCGAGCCTTGATAAAAGAGCACCTGACGATTCAATCAATCCCTTGTGATCGTACCACACATAATTAAATTTGTTTTGCCGGTAAAAAACCAAATAGTCATTTCCAAATTCATTGAACTGAGGATGGGTTTTAAGGAATGCGCCAATTGCAGAACTGTCGAACTTAAGACCTGAGTTTTCCTTAAAACTCCCGGGAATAACGGAAGTATCCTGTTGCACCACCACAGCATCCCTGGTTTTTGTATCTGCTTCGGTGCTCTGTTTCTTTTGTCGATTACTGCAATTCACCATAGTAAAAATCAAAAACACGGCAACTGCACAGTATACAAGGCGGAGAAAAATCTTCATTTTCTTTGCATTAAATTTTCGGAATTGAAATGTTACTAAAGGGTAGAAATAAAATTTGACCTGGGTCAGGCAAGCGAATCGGGAAAAAGGATGTCTAAAATTAGAAGAAAGTTTTTTGTTATGTAAAAAAAAATTGAAATTTATCAGGCCTGCTTACAGATTTTATCCTCAGCTTTTGCTCAAGACGTTAAGCCAACGTCCATACATAGGCTATAATCTGTACTGGCACTGGTTTTGCTTCAATTATTTAAAATTAATTAATCATGAAAAAGCTTCTTTCAGTAGTTTTATCCGTAGTCATTTTGGTGCTTTCCGTTACTTTGGCCAAAGCCCAGGTTATTAATGTGCCTAACAAATCGGAAAAACACCTGGCTGAAAAATATCCGGAGGCTAAAGCTGTTGACTGGTCCAATAATGTGGCAAACTATACTGCAAAGTTTAAAATTGGCGATGATAGCTACAAAGCTTTTTATAAAATTGACGGAGCCTGGGATTATACTGAGAAATATTCTGATATCTCAAAATTTCCCGAAGCAGTAATCACTTCCTACAAGAACAGCCGGATTGCAGATTGGAAATATGAATCAGCTTCAGTGATTGAGAATAGTAAAGGCGAAGAACTATATCGTGTCGAAGCAAAAAAAAGTATTGAAAAAATCTATCTTTTTTTTGATAAGAATGGAAAAGAAATAAAATCAGCTCCTTCGCTTTAGACGCTGCCTGACGTTGGCCGAAATTTTGACTGCTCTGGTAATGAAATCAACTGATACAAAATAAGACTGCTGTAGAAAGACCTACGAAGTTTATTTTGTCCGGATTATTAAAAAGATGTCTGCCCAGGCCTAATACATCCATATTCTGTTGTAGTATATCCAACTTTCAGGGTTATTGTATATTTGTGCCACAATGAAATCAACCATTACGATTGAATACTGCCCGCGTTGTAACTGGATGTTAAGAGCTGCCTGGTTTGCGCAGGAATTTCTAACCACTTTTGATGCTGAACTTAAATCGGTTACCCTTGTTCCGAGTGAAATTAACGGTGCCTTTTTTATATCATTGAATGATAAGAAAATATTTGACCGGAAGGGGTATGGCGGTTTTCCCGAAATCAAGGAACTTAAACAGATGATCCGCGACGTTGTGAATCCGGAAAAAAGTCTCGGTCATTCAGATACGAAAAGTCATCATACGGATCAGAATCCATTATGACCGGATTGGTACTTTGCGGTGGGGAAAGTTCAAGAATGGGTACTGATAAAGGACTGATCATTTCTTCTGAAAAAACCTGGGCTGAAAGCATCTGCCATCTGCTAAGCACAGTAAATATTCCGGTATATATTTCGGTTAATGCACGAAGTTTTGAAAACTATCTCAAAGTTTTTAAGCCTGAGTTGCTGATTGTGGATGATGAAACGATTTCAGCAAAAGGCCCTTTGCTCGGTATATTAAGTACATATAAACGTTTTCCCGAAGATGATCTTTTTGTAATTGCATGCGACATGCAGTTGATGACTTCAAGCCTGATTGAGAAACTCGTACATTACCACAACAGAAACCACGACGCAGAAATTTCACTTTTTACGATACATGAGGAACCCGAACCTATTT